>NZ_KI519452.1:2199-11366 GCF_000482505.1 Leptotrichia trevisanii DSM 22070 | reverse complement strand
GATTTAGACAGATCCTTGAATGTGAAGTAGTTGTTTACAACCCCTGCATACCATCCAGAAGATTCACCAAGTCTTACAGTTTCGTCTTCATGAACGTAGGCAAATCCTCCCGCATTACTGTACCAGTCAGGCATTCCTGCTGTGTCAGTCTTGAATTCGTTTCTTTGTCCAAATGCTTTAAACTTGTTAGAGTCTTTAGAGCCATTAGAATCATTTCTAAGTCCCTTGATTTCTCCACCGATAATATCAGATGTAGCCTTGATTCTTTGTTGAACTCCACCATAAATGTGTCCTCTCATCTGATCGAACGCTTGAGCCAAGATATGTCCTTCCCCATTACCTAGGCTGTTAAGTTTATTGAAGATAATTTTTTCAGGACTTCCTGGACGTGCAATTTCATAGATGTTATCCAGGTTGTTAGTGAAGTTTACAAGAGATTTATCGTTATCAAATGCAAATGAATGATAAGGAACTTTACTCATATACACTTCTCTTAATTGGTTATCAGCAGATATTTTTGCCAACACTTGCCAAGTTAAACTTGCTGACAATGGATTAATTTTTGCTCCACCTGGCAATTTACTCAACGCATCATTAAATGGTTTCAAGATATTACTTTTCGCAACAAGATTTCCATTTTCATCGTATTTATCTCCAATTCTGATAGCTTTAGAGTTTGTATACAATGTAGCTTCCGGTCCAAAGTATAAATTAACTTTTGATAACTTACGTAAGTTTTCAATACCATCAATAGGGTTAGTGTATCTAACTCCTGAAGTATCTACATACATTCCAATACTTGTAACTTCTGAAAGTTGTCCTTTGTTACGATGCGGCCAAGCTGGGTTACCCCATTCGTCCTTAGTATTAAGATCAATTATTCTTGTTCCACCAGTCTGAATACTGCTTGCAACAGTTATTTTGTTAGCTACATCTCCAGGATTTGCAGCGTCACTTTCAACATTGAATACAGGAGTGTCAATACCGTCAACACTTACTTTAGTTATTGGTACGATGTCTGGAGCAGTTATTGTTGTTCCTACTCCTGTTGTTTTAGGATTTCCTGTTGTTCCTTCTTCGATTGAAGATTCCTTTCCTCCATATAAGTCAGTTCCACCATGTCCGTTAGTTTGTCCTGCAGTTACACCATTTGTAGCTGTTTCAGGTAATATTTCTGTTCTATTTCCATTTGCATCTACAGTAAATCTTCTACCATCAGTTACAATTCCATGAGATCCGTTTCCTTCTACTTTAATTGTTCCATAGTTCTTAATGTATCCACCATTAATTGCAACTACTCCTGACAAGTTTCTAGCATTACCTGTAATTGTTCCGTGGTTTTCTCCAATTGCCCCTCTGTCAAGATACATACCGATTGATTCTTCACCTTTCAGATTGATTGTTCCGTAGTTAAGAGCTTTTGAACCATGTCCAGTTGCAAACATTCCGATACCTTCTTTTTCTTCGACATTGATTGTACCTCTATTTACAATGTATCCTTCTTCCTTCGTTCCGGCAAACGAACCATCTTTGTTGTAAGTATTACGTCCTGCTGCCATTGCTGCTGAGTATCTCATATTAATTGTGTCTGACATACCAGTTGTAATTGTTCCGTAGTTAGTTGAAGCAACATTAGTATTGCTTGAGAATATTCCAATATTTCCAAATCCTCGTGCATCACTATTTTTATTGTCAACATCATATTTTGATCTCAAGTCTATTGTTCCGTAGTTGTCTATTGATCCTTTTGTATAGTAAGCTGTATTGTAATCTCCGTTCATTGTTACATTAGCATAAGTTTTTCCTGCTGATGCAGTATCTAATGAGTAATAGTATACAGCGTTTCCTTGTTCTTCAACTTCTTTAGGAACTTTTGGATTATTACTTGGTCTTACTGATTTAACTTGTCCACCTGCATTGCTGCTTGTAGAATGTGCCAATCTGATTGTTGGAGCTTCTGTTGGAGAACCGATTGTTACGTTTGTAGCAGCTCCTCCATTCTTCTCAGCCATCACGATACCGTATGAGAATCTGTCAATATCCATATCAGCACTTATATTAACGTCTCTTGCAGCATTTGATTTGCTTTGGTTATTGTCAATATAAACTCCAATTACAGAATCTCTTTTTCTTGGAGCATCCAATGCTGATAACAAGTTATTTGGGTTAGCATATTGAGTTTGTCTGCTAATCCAATGAGTTTCTCTAGTTCCATCTGGCTTAATTTCTTCCCAGGAATGTTGAACATGTCCCATTACAGTGTCGTTTCCTACTAAGATCTTAGTTTGTTGAATATTTACGTTTCCATCTCCTGAATAGATTCCGTTGTTATTCTTGTTAACTGTAATTTTTGATTTAGTTCCGTCAGCTTTTGCACCAGTAGTTATGTTATATCCGTAAATAGCCCAGCTTCCGATATTCTTATCGTTTGTGGAATCTCCGATTGTAATATCTCCGTGGTTTTCAATAAATGTGTTGTATCTTGCATTTGCTGAGTGATCGTTTGCCAATATACCAATATTTGCTTTTTTAAGATCTTCAGTTTTAATATTTTTAGCTAATTCGTTTAATGAATCACTAAGAGTAATGTTACCCCAGTTTTCAAATCCACCTTTATTTACAACTGCTCCGTAAGATCTAACATTAGTTGTTGAATTTTGTTCTTTTATATCTCCGTAGTTTATTGCTCTGTCTCCAGTAACACCGTTATGAGCGTCAGTATTTACCAAGATACCTGCGATTCCTTTATATGTCGGACCAGCAGCTATACCGGCAAATCCTCTTGCTTCAAGTGCTTTTGCAGTAGCTAAATCCATAGTTCCATTATTATTGTTAAATTTAATGTCTAAATAGTTTCTAGCTACTTTATTTGAAGATAAAGTGCTTCCGAAAATCATTCCGAATCCTTTTTTGTCATTATCTCCTTTGTAGTTGTAATTTAATGCTTTTATTTGAGTACCCAGTCTGTCTTCGGCTGATGAAATATTAGAATTATCTGTTACCCAGATTCCAGCACCATCATTCTTAGTATTTACTGTAAGTCCTTCAGACAATGCTCCAAATACTATATCTGAACCTTCAGCATATACTCCTATACCGTTATGTTGGGTTCTAATATCAGGGTTTGCAGCTTTTCCTAATGTGTTTAATGTGATGACACCACCTCTATTTGCATCGTTGTCGGCATTTGTAGAACGGTTTACTAAGGCGATACCTACTCCTCTGTATTCTTTTTTATCTGCGACTGCTGTTGTATCTATACCTCCAACATTTTGCCCACTATTTACTTTTATCGCATCTGCTGAGGCTGGTGTAGCTTGCATATTATCATATTTTATAGTTACTTTTGTTTTATTGGCACCTACTGTATTTGAATCATTGTGAGTATTTTGTGCATAGATACCTACTGCACGTTTACCATCTACAGCGATAGTTCCATCTGTTCCACTTGCAACATTTTCAATTGCAATTGCATTTTCTCCGTATCTGTCTGTACCTTGTTCAGCTCTATATTTTGCATTGTCTCTAGCATTTGCTGTTGAAATACCAACAATTCCGTAGTTTTCTCCATCAGTTACTGCAGTTTCAGCTGTTCTGTCAATAGTTGCAAGTCCTGTATTTGATCCGCCTGTTAAAGTAACTTGTTTATCTGGATTGTAAATACCTGTTACTGCGATTTTACCTTTATTTACAAGTTTACTTCCATCAGTTCCAACTATAGCATTTCCGTGATCTGCATAAATTTTTGCAGCTGCCGCATTTTCAACTGTACCGTATGCTACGTTTACTGCTGTTATAGCATCACTTGCCGAACCACCCCAAATATTGATGTTACCTTTATTCCAATATCCTGATTCATCAACTTTACTTCTTCTGTATCTTGCACCAGTAAAGTTATTCATTCTAAGATCATCGCTATCCCAACGGAAAAGTGAGTTAGCCATATTCAATCCCTGTTTTTGTCCAGCCAGGTTTTTAGCATTTCCGTAAATAGTAGTTGCAGCAGAAATGTTTACTTTTTCACTTTCCATTGCTATATCAGTGAATGGATCATTTGCCTTATCTTTTGCTGCTCCTGAAATCATAGTTTTAGTTTGTAATCTAAAGTTGTCTGTCAAGTCAACTGTTCCTGCTGTAACATCAATTTCACCATTTATTAATGTTGTTTTGAATGAATGTTTATCATTTATTCTTTGATCAGTTTCAGCATCATCATAATTATCAATTTTATTCATTCCTCCAGCATATTTTGCAATACCTGCTAAGAAATTTGTTCCAGATGAAGAGGCATTTCTATCATCATTCCAAGTTAATTTTTTATCTCCCTCAGCTTGATTTACAATACCAAGATCTACATTATTCGATAGTATATGAGCCTCTACGTTGCTCATTCCACGATATTTTGCAGCCCAGTATTTATTTTCTTCAATACCACCTGCTGCTGGTATAGATTTTTCTTTATAATAATCTGAATATGCACCACTATAATCCTTCCATCCAAAAGCATGCTGATATTCATTACCAGTAAGCAATCTTCCATCATACATATCCAATCTTGTTGTATCTGTAAATGTTATTGCTGTACTGTTTCTACCTGTTTCAATAGCATTTCTTAATACATAGAATGGTGTTGTATCAGTGTGATCATTTGAAGAAGCAGAAGTTGCCGTATTTTTACCTTTTCTTGTTTCAGCACCTGAAAATCCATGTGCAGAAGTTTGTATTGTATCTTTTGTATTATTTTGATTTACTATATTTCCTTGAAATTCAATATATCCTTTATCAGTTGCAAATAATGCTCCATTTTTACCTGATACTATAGATACTCCACTTTTATAAATAACATTTGATCCTTCTCCAGTAGCATAAGCTCCCATTCCATAAATAAGTGATCCAACACCAGCTGCTTTTGTATCTGCTGTAATATTTTTACCAGAAGCACCTTCAAGTACTGTATTCGATACAGCAGTTTTATTGATAACTACATCTCCGCCACCACTAGCATAAGCGGCTACATTTTCATAAGTGTTAGCACGATAAGCATTAAAATCTTCTCTTCCGTTCATAACACGGGCAGTTTCAGAGAACATTGCATTGTCCGCTGCTACTATATTTCCATTAATTTCTACTCTTGAACCTGTTTCGCTATTGTTACCAGCCGCTCCAGTTCTTTCAGATATTAATTTTGAATTTCTATCAGTACCTGTTCCCTCAGCTAATGCAATTATAGAGTTATAACCACCTGCTCTTGTTGCAAGAGGAGTTCCACTACTACCAACATTTATAGTCGCACCATCTTTTGCTCTATAGGCAGTTCCTTGTCTTGATACCATGTCTACAGCTGATTTTACATTAATTTCTGTAGGTGCATTTTCTGTGTTACCATAAGTAGCAGGTAAGAATCCGTGATTATCACCTTTCCAAGTTCCTTTTGCAAAGAACATAGTTGTATTATGAGAAGTATTTCCTATTGGAACAGAATATCCCCATTTCAAGAGGTTACCAGTAGAAGTATCGTGGAACACACCGTCCGAAATTGTCTTTGTATTATTTAAATTATTTGTAGCTGAATCATTAGCTACATCTACAGCCGTTCCGTTACCAGCATACACTAGCACTCCACCTTCAGAATATCTCGAGAATCCTAAGTTAAGATCTGTAACATTTAGATTTTTTAAAGCTTTGTCAGTTCCACCGAAGCTAGATATTCCTGCACCAATCCATCCTGTTCTTACTCCATCAAATCCTGTTGTTGTATTTTCTCCTCTTTGTCCTGAAATAGCATATACTCCAACATTTCCAGTAGATGTTATTTTATTAGTGCTTTCATAGAATGAAGAACCTATAACTCCTTGAAGTCTTACTGTTCCTTCAAACCATCCAACTCTTCCGTATCCAGTAGGATGATAAGCATTATTTATATCTGTCCATCCATGGGTACCTTTTATACTTCTATTGAAAAATGCCACAGTATTGTAATTTCCGTCTACTGAAATATGGTTCAAATCAACTTTACTATCTTCATCAGATACCCATCCTAAATTAGCAAAGATAACATTTTTGTTATATCCGCTCTTACGGCCTGCATTATATGCTGGATCAGTACCCACTAGAATAGTTCCTTGCCCTGTGTGGTTTCTAGCATCCATAGTTTTTACTCCAGCTCCAGCTCCAACTACAAATTCAAGTTTTGAGGCATATTGCTGATTATTAAACAGCACATTTTCATCAGATTCTATATGCGAATCAAAGTTTCCATGCACCTTTATACCTCTAGTAGTATCACGTGTTCCAAAATTACCATTTATAATGTTAAATCCAATATTACCATCCCGTTGGCCTGAAGTGTTCTTATTCTGAGAATTTCTCAAATTCATTATTACATAACTGCTGTTGTTCTGTCCAGTAAATGCAATTTCTCTGTTAGCATGTCCACTATTTTCAACTTCAAACCCAATTGAGTTTCTATTAATATTAAAGGTAGTTGTAGGATTAACTGTTGTTTTAGTTACATTGTAAAGATAAACAGCAGATGCACTATTTCCATCACCAGTACTTCCATCATTACTTGAATTTTCCAAAACATTAAAAGTAGAACCTGATATGTTTAACTTTCCTGTAGAAGTATCATCTGGATGTGTTGCTCTCCCTGCTCTTATCCCTGTAGAAGAATAATTATTGACATTAAATGTAGTTCCTGATATTGTTGTATCTTTTGTAGTATGTATATCTATTCCTGTACTTGTAGTTCCATTTACAGTATGAGAACCTCCACTAATAGTTGTTATTTTGGCATCTTCTGATATAAAGATTCCGACATTGCTTGAACCGCTACTTGTTGTGCTATTACCTGTAATAGTTGTTATTGATTTACTTGGTGCTAAGTATAATCCGTAATTTCCAGTTCCACTCATGGTCATTGTATTATCGTTAAATGTCAGTGTTCCTGGTTCTTGAGCTCTTACTCCGATATTATTGCTACCTTTCATATATATTTGAGAACCAGTAATTGAATTTGCAACACCACTTTTAACTAAATTAATACCATTACTATAATTACTATTATTTGTATCATTTGCTGCATTGTAATCACCAACATAAATATTTGAATTAGTGACTGTAGTCGTACCATTTGGTGCATAAACTCCGTTACTGAAGTTATTTCTATATAAATTTATCCTACTACTACCAGTAACAGAGGCATTACCACCTACTGCATGTACTCCATTATTATAATTTCCATTTTGCATAGTAACAGTTGAACCACTTAATAAATTTGCATTCTGAGTACCTTTTACTCCATCGTTATAACTTCCAGTTACAGTTATACTAGAATTTGTACCTGAAGATGTTGCATGATTAGTGTTAGCATAAATACCGTCACCATAAGATCCAGTTACAGATATAGTTCCATAATTTGTAACAGTAGGTGCAATTAATCCTGCATTGTTATGGTGTCCACTTACAGTTATATTATGTCCACTATTATTAGTTGCCGAAGTACTACCATATACACCAACATTATTATTTCCAATTCCATTATAATTATTTATTGTTATTGTTCCATTATTTGTTGCATCAGTACCACTTATTCCTGTAACATTTCCGTCAGAATTTAAAGTGATACTACCGCTATTTGTTACTTTTCCAGTTGACTTTATACCAATGACATTACTAGAATGATTATTGCCACTATGTTGAATTGTTGCATGGCTGGTTATATCTTTTGAACCTCCATCAACTCCAAGATTATTACTTCCACTAGATAAACTAATAGTTACATTAGAATAATCTAGGTTTTTATCAGTTTTTATACCTGTTTGATTACTTCCGTTGACATTAATAGTCATATTTGTTACATGTCCATTAGTAAGTTCAACACCAACTCCTCCAGTACCACTACTTAAATTTACAGTACTACCAGTTACAGTACCAGTACCAGTTACTTTTATACCTGTAGTCTTTCCATCTTCCATAGTTATACCAGTATTAGTAATAGTCTGACTACTTGCATTTAATATTCCTATATGTCCAGTTTTAACTGTTCCACCGGCACTATGTCTTCCAGCATTTGTTCCATCATCGTAATATGCTCCTATAACTTCAGTTGGAGATGTTTCCCCATGTGGAACATTGTGAATATCTTTTGAAGTCCAAGAATGTGTCCCCCCCGTAACAAATGATCCGCTCGTATTATAAAGAACTGATGAACCTCTGTTATTTGTAGGAGTTTGTTCATAAGGTGATCCATGAACTCCAGTAGCTTGAGTCCAAGTGGCAGTTGAAGCAGTTCCTCCAGTAGCTGACGCTACAGATGAAGAATTACTAGAATTATTCGCATAATCATTTTGAATAATAGTACCAGCAGAGTTTTCCCATCTACGTGAATAATTATGTGTAGCTAGTCTAGTAGTAGTCCAGTATCCAAGTTCATTAAATGCTCTATATGGATTTGGATTAGGTCTTGTATATCCATAATGTCCTTCAACTGCATCTAATAATTGAGTGTTAAAGCTAGGATTATTAAATAATGTTAATCTATCCATTCTAGTAACCTCATACGGAGCATAAGGCTCGTGTATATTAGCTGGATTGATAACTAATGAATTTGGTTCCTGATTACGAGGAATATTCAAGTCAGTAGCCCCATATAGATGTTTACTTTTATCAAAAACATATTTAGTCAAGTCATTATCTCTTCTGTAATATTCCAGGAACTTACCACCACGTCCCCTGTAGGTAGTTCCCCAGTCGTTATTTGCAAATCCCGTACCGAACTGGAATGAAGCCCATGGGCTCTTGATTACCTGATCCCCCTGTTGTAACAGCATTGCAAGTTCTCTTTCAGCCCCTTTTAGAGATTTTTCATTTTCCTTTCTGGCACGTATGAAAGACTGTCTAAGATCGGTTATGGCATCATAAGTCTGTGCAGACACTTCCTGCTGTTCAGTTTCCACGTCGGCGTGAAGTCTAGGTGCAAAAGTAAGAAGCCCGGTAACAAGGAAAGTGATTAGCAGGCTGTCAGAATAGTGTACATCTTTACATCTTTTTACAAACGATCGCAAGTCTTTGGCAATCTGTCGTAAGTTATTACTCATATCTTCCTCCTTAAAATTATGAAAAATAGTCAACGACTATTAATACAGTATAATGTTTCATTCTGTCTC
>NZ_KI519452.1:0-1969 GCF_000482505.1 Leptotrichia trevisanii DSM 22070 | reverse complement strand
GCAATCTGTCGTAAGTTATTACTCATATCTTCCTCCTTAAAATTATGAAAAATAGTCAACGACTATTAATACAGTATAATGTTTCATTCTGTCTCAAAAATAGTAACAGAATAGCCTAATAAAAAAACAAAAAGATTAAAAACAAGATTATGAAGTAGTAGAAGTACTAGAAAACCAAGTAAAAATGCCATATGGAAGGTAAAAAGTCCTTAAGGGCGCCCATAAGTGATTTTTTTGCAGAAATAATTAATCCTTTGTTAAAACGATAAGTGATTGATAGTGATTTCAACAAATAAAAAATTAATTATTTTTTTATTTCTAAAATTATACACCTTACAATACTAGATATAAACCAAACTTTCAATTTGTCAAGAGAATGGTTAATATCACCAAGTCAGCTTATATGCAATATTTTAAGTTCAAATAATTTTAGATTCACGAATTTATTACCAAAAAAGCAATATCCAATTCGCTTACAGCCCTATTTTTTTACCTAATTTGTGATAAGAATTTTCTAATTTTTTATTCAAAATACATCAATTTAAAAATTTATATAGAAAAATCAACATAATACAATTACAATAAGAAAAAAACTTATTTTTTATATCATGTTGAATTAGTCCTTTTATTAATTTTTATAGTTGTAAATGAAAAATAATAAAACTTAGTTTCTTTGTTTGAAAAAGAATGAAATTTCTTATCTCAAAATTTATATCATTTTTTAATTTTCTAATTTTCTCCATAAAATCAATGTTTTTAACACAACGGATACAATAGCTCAACTTTACAAAACTTATTATTCCTCAAGATTTTCCTTTTTTATTTACAAAATTATTAAATCCGTATCATTTTACAAAGACTATTGAAACAATCTTAGTATACCCTATTAAAAAAAATATGTCAAGTTTTTTCGACAAAAAACATATTTCCAGAACCATCAATTAATCTAATATTAATTCAAAACATCCTAATTTTCATTAGAAAATTTTAATATCTCGTATAAAAAATAAGAATTTTTATTCTAAAAATTAAAAAATAAAAACTAATTAAAATAACAATTTTAACAAAAATTAATAAAAATATTTTTATAAAACCACATATAAAAAGTCAAATTTCCAGTTGACAATTTTATAAAATATGGTATAATATTCTTATAATAACCCTAAGGGTAAACTTACGATTATAAAATAAAAATTGCTGACAAATTAAGCTAGATTTTTCTAGCTTTTTTTGGTATAATGACAAAGAGTTTAGCAAACTCATATTTTATAATTGTAAGGAGGTTAAGAGCAGTGAGTAATGAAGATATAATCAGGCTTCTTATCATTCTATATATTATTTATAGAATAACCAGATAGCCAAAAAATCGGAATTTCACCTCTACCTCACCCCCTTAGGGGCTTTGTCAAAAAAATGATTGACAATTTTATAAAATATGGTATAATAAAGTTACCTTAAAACCCTAAGGGTAACTTTGTATTTAAAATAAAAAAAATGTTGACAAATTAGGCTAGAATTTTCTAGTCTTTTTTGTTATAATAATTTCGAGATTAACAACTCATATTTTTAAATACAAAGGAGGTATAGAGCTGTGAGTAATGATGACATTATTAGACTTCTTATAATACTTTATATCATCTACAGAATAACTAGATAGTCTAAAAAAATCGGAATTTCACCTCTACCTCACCCCCTTAGGGGCTTTGCCAAAAAAACGATTGACAATTTTGTAAAATATGGTATAATAAAAGTACCTTAAAACCCTAAGGGTAAAACTTTTGTAAGAAAGAAAAAAATATCGACAAATTAGACTAGAATTTTCTAGTCTTTTTTGTTATAATAATTTTGAGTTTCGATAAACTCATTTTTTACAAAAGGAGGTATAGAGCCGTGAGTAATGATGACATTATTAGACTTCTTATAATACTTTATATCATCTACAGAATAACTAGATAGTCTAAAAAATCAG
>NZ_KI519451.1:11298-23493 GCF_000482505.1 Leptotrichia trevisanii DSM 22070 | reverse complement strand
TTTTGAATATTTTCAGTCCATGTCCTAGAGTACTTGTAACCACAAGAAGGACAGAGCTTAGACTTACAAGTAATAGGGAACAGGTGTGTAACAGGACAGTGAGGACATTTGAACTTGACAAAACCTTTTGAAATATCCCTGCAGGCAAGAAATTTATCAATGGAAAGTTTAATATGTTCAAGGTGACTGTCGCCAATATTATTTTTCTTGCAAAATTTTAAGGAATCTAGTAAAATATTGTTGTTACTGAAAATATATTTTAGTTTATTTTGTGTAATGTTTATCATAAATATATTATACAAAAAAATCAGCCGAATTTCTATTCGGCTTTTTTTATCAAATTAATAGTTAGATAAGTTAAATTCTATGTTTATACTAAACCCTGTTTAAAAATAAGAATAAATTTTTATAATAAGGTTGTTTGATAGTTAATTCATAATCATTCAACTAAATTGTTTTTTAGATATTTTAATTATTTAAAAATATTAGGTTTTTATTCTTTGCTAGAAAAGTTTGTAGTAAATCTGTTATTTAAATGGGGTTCAGTATTAAATTATTTAGATTAATAATTATTTTTATTGTAATTTTTCAAAATCCTTATCAAGCAGTGCAGGTGTAAATTCAGTTATTACAGTTTCTATCAAATTATTCTTGTAATACGGATCTTCTTTTAATATTTCCTCAAGTTCTGCCTTTGTTACGTTATATGCCAAAATAAGTCCACCAGTTGGGGGATTTTGCCGTCCTCCTGCAATAAATTTTTCAGCATCAATATTTTTTTGAATAAAATCAAAATGTTCCTGTCTAAATTTTCCCACTTCTTCAAGTGATTTTGTATAAGTTGTAGATATAACAAAAATTGGTTTCATAAATTTATTTTCCTTTCTCAAATTATTTTTTTCACGATATTATAGTTATATTTTACAGTATATTTCAAAATAATCAATAAAAATATTTAATTTGTTAATAAAACTATAGTAAAAATAGCTTCAAAAACTATATTTTATGAACAAAATTTTTTATATACAAAGTAATGTGAAATTGAATTTTATTTATGATTATGGTATACTAAATTAAATTTTGGGGATGCCAATAAAAAAAGGAGGCAAAATTATGTTTTTAGAGAGAACGGAGCGACTGGCATTAGTTGACTTTGAAAATAAACATATTAATTATATTGATTTGATAAATAATATAAAGTATTTTTCTGAATATGTAGTTGAACTGGAAAAAGAAAAATTTGGGCTGATTGTTATGGAAAATCGTCCAGAATGGATATATAGTTTTTTTGCAGTATGGGATAAAAAATCTGCTGCGATTGCACTTGACGCAAACAGTAACTCTGGCGAGATTATATACGTTTTGAACGATTCACATCCAAATGTGATTTTCTACTCGAATGAAACAGAAGGAACTATTTTGGAAGCAGTTGAAAAATATAGTTCAAAAAATACTGTAAAATTAATAAATGTGGATAAAATTACAATTGAGCAGGAAAAAATGAGTGCTATAAAAAATATGCAGTTTGAGCTGGAAAATCCGACTGGAGATGAAACGGCAGCTATGCTTTACACTTCTGGGACAACTGGGAATCCAAAAGGGGTGATGCTCTCGTTTAATAATCTGAATACTGAGATGGAAGGGATTTATGAAAAGGGGATATTTGATCATAGGGATCAGATTTTGGCAATATTGCCATTTCATCATGTTCTGCCATTGACGGCAAGTGTACTTTTGATGTTAAAATATCAGACTTCGATTGTATTTGTGGAAAAAATTGCAAGTAAGGAAATATTTGACGCACTTGAAAAAAATAGAGTAACCGCAATAATAGGTGTACCAAGGGTATTCAAGCTATTTTATGATGGGATAAAGCAGCAAATTGATGCAAAATTCATTACACGATTTATTTATAAAATGATGAGCAACGTAAAATCATTGAAAATAAAAAGAAAAGTTTTTGCAAAAGTTCATAAAAAATTTGGTGGACATCTTGACTTTATTGTTGCCGGTGGAGCAAAAATGGATCCTGAGATTTCAAAATTTTATGAAACATTGGGATTTTATGCCCTTGAAGGTTATGGACTTACTGAAACTGCACCAGTTATTGCTGTAAATTCAAAAAAAGAAAGAAAAATTGGAACAGTTGGAAAAAAATTGAATAATATAGATGTAAAAATTGTAGATGAAGAATTGTGGGTTAAAGGGCCGATTGTTATGAAAGGTTATTACAATAAGCCTGAAAAGACAGCAGAAGTAATCACTGAGGATGGATGGTTCAAGACAGGAGATTTGGCGACAATTGACGAAGAGGGTTATATCACAATTCGTGGAAGAAAAAATACAATGATTGTCCTTTCAAACGGTAAGAATATTGATCCAGAAACGCTTGAAAATAGAGTAATTGCAAAAAGTAACGGATTAATCAAGGAAATCGGCATTTTTAATTACAATAATAAATTAGCTGCAATAATTGTACCTGAATTACTGGAGTTCAGAAAGCGTGGAATTACAAACACAAAGGCTTATATTAAAAATATTGTGGAAGATTATAACTTGAAGGCACATAACTATGAAAAAGTGCTTGACTACAAGCTGTTTGAAGAAGAATTGCCAAAAACTCGGGTTGGAAAAATTCGTAGATTCATGTTGCCAGATTTATACGAAAAAAATGAAATCACAAAAAAAGAAAAAATGCCTGAACCTATAGATGAAGCATACAAGATATTAAAAGAATACATCAAGAAAAATAAAGGGATCGAACCACAGCCAGAAGAAAATCTGGAGCTAGAAATTGGAATGGATTCTCTCGACATTGTAGAATTTTTTGCATTTATTGAAAACAGTTTTGGACTTCATCTGGATGAAGAAAAATTTTCTGAAATGCCAAATCTGAAACTGTTATCAGAGTACATTAATCAAAAAGCTACAAAATTTGAAGATAGCGATGTAGACTGGAAACAGATTATAAGTGAAACAAAACCGATACAAGACGACAAAAACCGATGGGTAACAAAGTTGTTAAAAGTATTCCAGCCAATAATTGACTTATATTTCAGAGTAAAAAAAGTTGACAGAAAAAAATTAACAGACAATCCACAAATTTTTGTATCAAATCACCAAAGTTTTGTAGACCCGTTAATTTTAGGTTCATTATTTCCAAGAAAAATTATTTTTAATACATTATTTTTAGCAATTGACTGGTATTTTAAAAAAGGTGTAATGAAATTGCTCGTTTCAAATGGAAATGTTGTGTTAATTGATATTAACAAAAATATTAGAAAAAGTGTGGAAGAAATAGTTGGATACCTAAAAAGTGGAAAAAGCATTGTAATTTTCCCAGAAGGAGCAAGAACAAAGGATGGAAAAGTTGCCCAGTTTAAAAAGGTATTTGCTATAATCTCAAAGGAACTAAATGTAGATGTTCAATGTCTTGGAATAAAAGGTGCATTTGAAGCATATTCAAGATATATGAAGTTCCCAAAACCGAAAAAAATCGAAGTAGCAGTGCTGGAAAAATTCTCACCAGAAGGAAGCTATGATGAAATCACACAAAAAGCAGAAAAAATTATAAGAGAATATGTTGAGAATTAATAGAATTTAATACAAGAGAATGTCTTGCAAGATAGAAGAATCCAATTATAAATTTTATATATCTACTGTTTTATAAAATATACAATATTTATTAGTAAGATTATTTCTAACTAAAAGACATTCTTTTGTTATAGAAATAAGAGAAAGAATGATAATTCTTAGTTTTTATTATATATTTTAGCATTGTATTTGAGTATATGATACACCCAAATGAGAAAATAAGAAAAAATTCAAAAAAGGTGTTGACAATAAAAATTAATTATGATATACTAATTGAGTAATTGTGAGTTGAAAAACAACAAATATTCATAAATGCCTTGGTGGCGAAATCGGTAGACGCACAGGACTTAAAATCCTGTGGGAATTTATCCCGTGCCGGTTCAAGTCCGGCCCGAGGCACCATAAAAAATCATATTATGCGGGAGTAGCTCAGTTGGTAGAGCGTCAGCCTTCCAAGCTGAATGTCGCGAGTTCGACCCTCGTCTCCCGCTCCAAAATATGAGCCATTAGCTCAGTCGGTAGAGCACTTGACTTTTAATCAAGGTGTCACTGGTTCGATCCCAGTATGGCTCACCATTTAATTATAACCATATGTGCCTGTAGCTCAGTTGGATAGAGCAACGGCCTTCTAAGCCGTGGGCCAGGAGTTCGAATCTCTTCAGGCACGCCATATGGATCCATAGCTCAGTTGGTTAGAGCACTCGGCTCATAACCGAGCGGTCGCTGGTTCAAGTCCAGCTGGATCCACCATTGAAAAACTTGTGCGGCCTTCGTCTAGTGGTTAGGACCTCGGGTTTTCATCCCGGTAACAGGGGTTCGATCCCCCTAGGCCGTACCATTTATTTTTTTGGAACCATAATTTAAAATTGTGGTATTTTTTTTAAGAAATTTGTAATGTTTAATAAAGTTGTGGGTGGATGTCCGAACGGTAAGGGACCGGTCTTGAAAACCGGCGAAATCGCAAGATGTCTGGGTTCGAATCCCAGTTCACCCGCCATATATAGTATGCCCAGATAGCTCAGTCGGTAGAGCAAGGGACTGAAAATCCCTGTGTCCGTGGTTCGATTCCGCGTCTGGGCACCATTAGAATAGCTAAAAATGTGATATATAGTGCAAATCAGTGTTTATGCTGAAATGCACTTTTTTCTTTTGTTTATGGTACCTTGCGGTTGTATTCTGTTTTAATCTGTTTCTATTTATTTACATACATTAAAAATTTATTGGCAACTTACTGGCAACTTATTGGCAACTATTTTAATAGACTAATTTATTTATAACATCTCTTAATTCTTTAATAGTCCAATGAGTATATACACCGTCTGTAATGTCTTTTTCCCTATGTCCAACAATTTTTTTTATTTTTGAAGCTGATTCATTTTTTAAACGTCGCATTTTAGTTATAAATGTATGCCTAATTGAATGTAAATTACCTGAAGTATTGTATTCTGAAAGAATTTTGTCAAAATGATATCTTAGAGAATCATATTTTTCTTTAAATAAATACTTGTCGTCATTCATAAATTTTTTTATAATAGGAAAAATTAAATGATGAATAGGAATTTGCCTATTCATTCCGGCTTCGGTTTTTGATCCTGTTACAAAGTATCGCTCTTTTAAGTTAATATTTTTATTTTCTATTCTAAGTAAATCTGCACTTCTCATTCCAGAATAGAATAACATCAAAATCATAGCACTATACCTATCTTTAGTATTTTCATATCTTTTCCATAAAAGTCTTACAAAATTATCTTCAAACACTACTCTTTCAACAGTTTTGGTAATTTGTGATGAAGATTCTAAATATAGTGGGATATTTTCTGATACAATTTTATTTTTTATTGCATCTACATATATTGATTTTAAAACTGTAAGAGCTGCTTTTCCTTTATTTTTAGCATACTTATCAAGTCTTGTCTGATAATCTTTATAATCAAGAAATATAAATTTACATTCTAGTATATCTTCAAATATACTTTTGAAATCAGTAGAATATCTGTAAAACGTTTCTTCTGTTTTTATATTTTTAACGTGATTTGATTCAGTCCAGCGATTAAATAAATCAATTAATTTTAAATCGGCATAATCAACATTTAAATTTCTTGAATTAAATTCAAAAAGTATTTTTTTGGCTTCTTTTAAAGTTTCAGCACTTCCTATAATAGGTCTTTTATATTTCCCTTTCTTCTTAAAAATACTTCCTGTTCCGTTAGGATTTCTCATTATTAAACACCTGCCTTGCTTGAAAGTGCTTTTACTAATAAAGAAATACTTTCAGATTTAAACTTTTTATTTTCAATGATGTTCCACACTTGAAGATGATAAATTAAATTATTTTTGTTTAATTTAAATTCAAAGAAAGTATTTTTTCCATAATTTTGATTGCCATAAATTAGAATATAAAAATTGAGCCATTTTAATTCTTCAAAATTTAAATCTCGATACAGAATAACATAGATCTTTTGATTGTAAAAAATAATTCTAGCTTCTCTTTTTTCATTTGTATTGAAATCATTTATAATTTCAACTTTATCATGCATAACTTTAAACACCTCTTTTCTGCCAGTGTTTTCAGTTACTTTTTCAAAATTTCTTTCCATAAGAATTCCTCCAGTATAAAATAAATTTATACAGAGTAGGATTTCTTAAAATTATTCAATATTTTTTATGATAAATTTATAGTATTTTTTTAAAAATTTTTTTATTTCCTCACTATCTATTGATAGAGATTCTAATAATTGTTTATTTACAAGCATTATTGCATTAATATCTTCAATATTATGTATATTTTCATTATGAGATTTTATATTTTTATCATTATCTAAAAGAAAATAATTGGGATCTTTATTATAAATTTTAGATAATAGTAATATTTTGTCTGAAGGAATATTCTTTATCTTTCCTGTTTCATAGTCGTGTAAAGTAATTCTATGTAAACCAGTTAATTCAGATAGTTCATTCAAGGTATATCCCTGTTTCTTTCTTTCGAATTTTAATTTTTCATTTAGTTTCATTTGTCCTCCCGACTAAAAAAATTATATTAGATTAGTATATTTTTATATAGAAGCTAATGAATACAAATAAATTATAACATATTTATCAGTAATAACAAAAAAGAAATAGTATTTTATTTCAAAAAATAAATTTATAACTTATTTTATGAAATAAATATGTTAAAAACTTACGAAAATATGATATAATTGAATTAAGTAAAAATAAATTGTAATAAATTTAAATTAATCGAGAAAGGATGATAAAAATGAAAAAAAAGGGGAAATCTTTATATACTGTAACAGGGATTTCTAAACAAATAAATTTAAGTTACTGGAAATTTGTAGCATTAGCAAGAAGAGGAGATTTAGATTTTGTTAAAGCAGAAAAAATAAATGGCATTTGGAAATATTATTTTGATCCATTAAAAACAGCTAAATATCTTAATGAATACAAAGAAGTAACTAAAGGAAGAGTATAATAAATTTTGATATGTTTCAATTTATTGAGAAATAAAATTGAAAATTATTTAAAGAATTAAGGGAATCTAAAAGAGGAAGGTGGATAAGTGGCTGTATTTAAGGTAAATAAAAATAATAATTATACGGTAATTTCAAACACTCACTTGAAAGAAAGAAAGATGACATTAAAAGCAAAAGGATTATTGACACTAATGTTAAGTTTACCTCCTGATTGGGATTATTCTATAGAAGGTTTAATTTTTATTTGTGTTGAAGGAGAGCGAGCTATAAATAGCACTTTAAATGAATTAAAAGAATTTGGATATTTAAGAATAGAAAAATTACCACCTCGAAAAGGGAAAAATCAATTTGAGTATATTTATAATATTTATGAAAAACCTTTAAAAAAAGAAGAACGCCAATTAAAAAATGTAGAGGTACAAAATGTAGGTCTACAAAATGTAAAACTACAAAGTGAAGCCGTACAAAATGAAGGACAATTAAAGACTAATACATTAAGTACTAAAGAATTAAATACTAAGTTATCAAATACTTATTCTCTCTTTATGGAAAAGTGGAATGAATTAGCAAAAGAATATGAATTGAGTTTAATAAAATCTTTTACAGAAAATAGGAAAAAAAATTATCTGAACTACTTGGGAAATATACTCAAGAGGAAATTTTAGAAACGATGTTTAAAATAAAGAATATAAACTTTTTGCTTGGGAGAACTGATAAATCAAACTGGAAAATATCATTTGATGATTTTCTGAATGAGGAAAAGTTTATAAAGATACTGGAAGGAGCTTATTATGATGAAATTAAGCCAACTGGCAGAAAACAGGATAAAAAAATTTCAAAACCAAAATCAGCAGGAGCAAAAAAAGAGTATGGATTCTGATGATAAGTTAAAAGAAGCGATACAAGCAAGTAGACAACTTAAACAACAGGAATTGCAGAAAAAAATTGAATATTTTCTTAATATTTCAAATTTGCCAGTTCGATGGAAAGAATATGTTTTTGAAAATTCTGAAATATTATCTGAAGAAGAAAAAATAATCAAACAGAAACTTGAATATTATTGTGAGCATTTCAAAGAAGCTCAAAAGAATGGGTTGGGATTGTATTTATGTGGAGAGATAGGAACAGGAAAAAGTTTTTACAGCCTGTGTGTGTTTAATGAACTGCTAAAAAATGATTATAAAGTCTATAGAACAACTTTAAATGGAATTTATCAGAGAATCCAGTCAACTTTCAGTAATTTTAACAATTTAACTGAAGAACAGGTTTTTAAGGATTTGCTTCAAGCAGATTTGATAATACTTGATGATTTAGGGAAAGAAAATATATCAGAAACTTGGGGAAAGTCAAAGTTGTATACGATATTTAATTTTTTCTATGAAAAGGAAAAATGTATTATTATATCAACAAATTTAGGTAAGGAAGAAATTGCAAATTTTATGGATACACAAGGAAATGATGCATTGTTGGACAGATTTCGAGAAAGATTGGATACATTGGAATTTGTGTGGGAGAGTAGAAGAAAGGAAATAGGAAAAAAATTATTTGAAGAATTTTGGAATAAGGGATGATAAAAATGCGTAAGATACTATGATGAAAAATTTTTAACAATTAACGATTTAGAGATAAAATTTAAGATAAAAGAGTGGGAAGCCAAAGAAATTCATTTGGCCATAAAGAAAGAACTACTAGCAAAAGGATTTAGATTTATAAAGGGAAGAATACCAGAAAAAGCAGTATTGGAGAAAATTTATGATTATTCAGAAGAGGGGAGAAAAAATGAAAATATATCTAGAACACTTAAATTTTGATTTTAAGAGAATTTTATTTGACAGGCAACTAATTAATACCAAAAATTGATTTTAGAGCGAAATTACCACCTTAAAATTGATTTGAGAGCATATAATGAATATATTTAACAAATAAAATTTTGAAATGGAGAAGGAGAAATGAACAAAACGGCATATATAAATGTTGTAGTTTATTTAGCAATAACAGGAATAATACTGTTTATTTTCGGTTTAATTTGTACTATTTTAACTAAAGAAAAAAGTAAATATTTATATTATCCTGTTATATTGCTGATAATGATAATATTTCTAACGGGTTATTTCGTTATTTTCAACAACTGATTTGTCAAGAATGGGAGCATTGTATCTTAACATATCAGTAAACCAGTTTAAATTGTGAAAATCATAATCTTTTTTTAAAGAAAAGTTTTTAGAAAAAATTTTTAAAAAGTTAATAAGTTTTTCTTTGCTAATTTCTTTATAATCAGCCTGTTTAGCATTTTCACCGTTTAGAATATAGGTACAAAAATCAATATAGGCATTAAAAGATTTTCTGTCAAAAAATAATAAATCTGCTGAAAATTTATCAGTTTTCTTGATGATTACATCAAGTTTATATAAATTTTTTAAAAGCATATTTGAATATTTTTCATCAGGCTGTCCAACATTATTACAAAAAAAATCATATTGATCTTTGTCTGATATGACAGTTCTGTATTGAGATAAAGTGGTGTAAGTATGGCCAATAACATCAAAAATTTCTGGCAATAAATCCATAAAATTATGATAGTCATCAATAATGTTATGTACTTTTATTTGATTGTTTTCTTGCCTGAAGGAAATATTTCGATTAAGAAAGTAGGAAAAAATTTTATCAATGAGCACAACCATTATTGAAGTGATAAAAGCAGATGTAAAGAGGGAACCTAAATATTTTAACATAAAAAACCTCCTATTTTTTTGAATATATAATATCATAAAAAATAATTAATAACAAAATTTTTTGAAAGAAGGGAGAAAAAATGAGAATATATCTAAAACCTTCATACATCAATTTTAAAAGATTTTTATATAAAAGGCACAGTTTTATACAAAAAATTTATTTTATAGCGAAATTACCACCTTAAAATTGATTTGAGAGCATATTTAGAAAAAATTGTTAATTAAAATTTAGAAAGAAAGGAAATTAATTATGACTGAGAGTTTAATAGAAAAAATAGAAAAATCAATAACTAATGAAAAATATGGAGATATTGATAATATAACGTATAATGAATTTAAATTGATAAAAGAAAAAATACAGGAAAAAATTGAAGAACTTAGAAATGTTGGAGGCTTTGAAGATGAGATAGAAGAATCGGAAATGGCATTGGAAGATGAAGAAATTACGTATGATGAACTTATAATAGTACTAGAAAATTTGGAAGAACTATAAAAGGAAGTGACAGGAATGAAAATGAGCAAATTGATTTATTGGATGCTTGCTCTAATGTCGTTTACATTAAGACAGTTGGGAGCATATAATTATGAAATAACAATAAAAGTTGTATGTTGCGTTATAGATTTAATTGTAATTTTAAGAATACTAAGTTATTTGATATCAATAGGATGTTTTGAAAATGATTATATAACAATGAAAAAAAGTCGTTATCATTATGATAACGACATAAATAGATAACATTTCACATTAACGTTATTATATCACACATTTAAGAAAATTTTAAGTATAAAAATTTTATTTAACGAAAGAATTTAAATGGAGGTAAAAAATGGAAAAAGAGAATAAAATAAAAACAAATAATAAAAGTAAGAAATGGTATGAAAATTTGAAGAAGGAAGTTGTAAACCAGTTTGAGAACTCAAACTCAATTGAAGAATTAAAGAAAAATTTTTCCAAAGCAGGTTACAAGATTAAAATAACAGACAAAACAATAACATTAACTGATAAAGAAAATTTAAGTGTAAGATTAAAAACTTTAGATAAAACTTATACAAATGAATATGTGTTTGAAATGTTTGAGAAAAAAGGGAAAGAATTAATTAAATCTGAAAACGATGATAAGAAAAATTTTATCAAAAAAATAGGGAGAAAACGATGTTATAGAAATTCTTCTGTCAGATGTCCAATGAGAAGAGAATTTTATTATGTTAAATTTGCAACAAGAAAATTCTAAAGAATCCCCGAAGGGTAGAGGTAGAGGTGAAATTCTTTATATTTAATATCTGCTGATTCTGTAATAAATAACAAGTATTACAACAGATATGACAATAAAGTCTCTCACAGTCGTACCTCCTTTATATAAATATAGAGGCTTTTGCGAAGCCAAGAAGATTATAACAAAAAAGACTGGAAAAATCCAGCCTTTAATATTCGCAAAATTTCTATATTTTATATAAAGTACCCAACGGGTTTTACAAGTTTATTATATCATAAATTAACAAAATGTCAAACTATAAAATCAAAAAAATTAGGAGATGAAAAAAATGAAAATAATAAGCATAATAAATCCAAAAGGTGGAGCAGGGAAAACAGTAACAGCCATAAATGTTGCATATGCTCTTAAAAATAAAGGAAAAAAAGTATTATTGATTGACACAGATCCAAGAGGAGCTATAGCTTCTTATCTCAATATAAGAAATGAAAATACAATTTTTGAAGCATTGAAGGAATGTTATGATAATCTAGGAATGATAGGTGGCAGTAAATATATAAATGAGAAAAATGGAATAGATATAATTATTAGTAATATGTATTTTAATCAGATTGATGAATTTTTCAAAAAGGAAGGAGATATAAATGGACAGGAACAACTGAAAATATTTAAAGATTTTTTTGAAAACTTTAGTGAATATGACTTTGTAGTCATTGATACGGAAGGTACTGTAAATAATACAGTCAGAGGAATTTTAAATGTGACGGACTATGTCTTTGCACCTTCAAAAGTTTCATTTATAGACACTAATGGACTTAGGGATTTGCTTGAAATGATGGAAATTGCAAAAGTGGATAATTATAAAATCAAGCTTTATAAGGTGTTCTTTGTACAGGTTAAGGAAAATACGAAAGTTTTTAAGAAGGCACATATGGAAATGAAAGAAATTTTAAAAGATATGTATTCGGATATTTATGTGAGAGAAGATGCAAATATATTAAATTCAATGGAAAAACATAAGGATATATTCAGTTTTAGGAAGAGCAGTAATGCGGCTATTGATTATAAAAATTTAGTGAATGAATTTTTGTACAATGAAATATATCCGAATGAAAAAAGATAGAAAGGAAGTTATTATGGGAGATATAATGCTAGTAGTTATAGATAAAGAAATTGAAGCTGGGATGG
>NZ_KI519451.1:0-11073 GCF_000482505.1 Leptotrichia trevisanii DSM 22070 | reverse complement strand
GGAGGAGATTAACTAGTCCACAGTATCTTAATAATAGTATATTACAAAATCCTTGAAGAGGGATGTAAAAAACTACAAATATATTATACGAGGAGAACAACAATGAGTGAAAGTTTAAGAGATGCTATAGAAAAAGCAATTTGTGAGGAGGAAAATATGGGAACAGCATACAGTGAAGTTATTTCATTAAATGAAAGAATAAAAGAAAGAATAGAGGAACTTAGAAATATAGGAGGATTTGAGGATGAGATAGAGGAAGCGGAAATTGCATTGGAAGATGAAGAAATTACGTGTGATGAACTTAGAATAGTACTTGAGAACTTGGAAGAACTATAAAATAAAAGGAAGTGATAGGAATGAAAATGAGAAAATTAATTTATTGGATACTTGCCTTAATGTCGATTACCTTGAAGCAATTGGATGCGTACAATTATGAAGTTGCAATAAAGATTATATGTGGACTTATAGATTTGATTGTAGTTTTAAGAATATTAAGTTATCTAATGTCAATAGATTGTTTTGAAAAAGAGTATATAATAATAAAAAAAAGTTGTTATCATAGAGATAACAACAAATTATAGAAAATTATAATCAAGTATAGTATACCAGTAATCCTGAATAAAATCAAGGAAAAAATGAAAAAATTATAGAAAGTTATTTGGAGGATAAAACGATGAAAGAAAAAAAAGAAATGAAAAAAGCGAAATCAACAGGGAAAACAAAAAAATGGTATGAAAATTTAAGAAAGATAACAAAAGAGCATCTTGAAGTTGCAAATTCAATTGAAGAATTTAAAGAAAATTTTCTTAAAAATGGATATAATATTAAATTTTCAGAGAAAAATATTACTGTGACTGATAAAGAAAATAAAAGTGTCAGATTAAAAACTTTAGATAAAACTTATACAAATGAATATATTTTTGATTTTTTTGAAAGAAAAAAGAAAACAATAATAAAAAATGAACAAGTGAGTAAAAGAATTGGTAATAAAAAATACCATAAGAATAATTTAATGAGTTTAATTAGTTTACGGAGAGTAAAAAGAGAATTTGGCTCAGCAAGATTTGCAACAAGAAGATTTAAATAATTTAGGGGAGGAATGGTAATGAAAATAATTAGTGTAATTAATCCAAAAGGTGGAGCAGGAAAAACAGTAACAGGAATAAATATTGCTTATGCCTTAAAAAATAAAGGAAAAAAAGTTTTATTGATTGATACAGATCCGAGAGGGGCAATAGCTTCTTATCTTGATATAAGAAACGAAAACACTATTTTTGAAGCATTAAAAGAATGCTATGATAATTTGGGAATGCTAGATAAGGAAAAATATATAAACGAAAAAAATGGAGTGGGTATAATAATCAGCAATATTTATTTTAATCAGATTGATGAATTTTTCAAAAAGGAAGGAGATGAAAGCGGACAGGAGCAACTGAAAATATTTAAGGATTTTTTTGAAAACTTTATTGAATATGACTTTATAGTAATTGATACAGAAGGAACTGTAAATAACACAGTAAGAGGTATTTTAAATGTAACAGACTATGTTTTTGCACCTTCAAAAGTTTCGTTCATAGACACTAACGGGATTAGGGATTTGCTTGAAATGGTAGAAATTGCAAAAATGGATAATCCGAAAATTAAACTTTATAAAATATTTTTTGTGCAAGTAAAGGAAAATACAAAAGTTTTTAAAAAGGCACATATGGAAATGAAGAATATTTTAAAAGAAATGTATTCAGATATTTATGTGAGAGAAGATGCAAATATATTAAATTCTATGGAAAAGCATAAGGATATATTTAGTTTTAAGAAGAGCAGTAATGCAACGATAGATTATAAAAATTTAGTGAATGAATTTTTGTATAATGAAATATATCCGAATGAAAAAAGATAGAAAGGAAGTTATTATGGGAGATATAATGCTAGTAGTTATAGATAAAGAAATTGAAGCTGGGATGGAAATAAGGAAAATAGACGATGATAATCATTATGTAAAAATGGAAAAAGGATATAAAGGCTTTTTTCTTAGAGTAGACGAAATAAAAGGAGTTTATTATGACAATGAGGAAAATAATCTACTTTGTAAATTGAAAGTGAGTTTTATGTGTAATAAATTTTAGTTTTTCTCACGTGTGGGAAAAATAAGAAAAAATATTTTAACATTTAAGGAGAAAAAATAATGAAACTTAGCAATCTTTTTAAAACAAAGGGAAAAACAAATTTAGTAAAACATATAATTAAACCTGATGATGTAGTTGTAAGATATTATGCAATGTATTTTATAAAACAGCTAAAAGAAAGAGGACTAACAGAATTTAATATTAATTTGTTGCATACATTACTAATTTCTTTACATTTAGAATATTACGAAAAATATAAAGAGTTTTTATTTGATACTCCAATTTTAAGAGAAAAAGGTATTTTAAAGCTTTTATCTCTAAGAAATTTTTTAAATAATTTAGATAATGTAAAAAATATTGATGATATAGTAGAAACAGAAAGTTTAGAAATAGATAAAGTTTTAAAAGTAAAAAAAGATTTTATAAAAAGAACTAATATAAAAATACCGCAAGAAGCAAAAATAATGCTAGATGAAAAAATCAATGGTTATATAGGAATCAGCAATGAAAATCTATTTGCGTTAAATGATTTAATAAATGCTCTGTTATCATTACTTATGGATTTAGAAAAAATTCCAGTAATCACTAATGCAACTTTAGAAGAAATGTTCAAAAAGATTGGAAATACTGAAATTAATGTTAGTGAAATAAAAAATGGTAGTCGTGATGAAAAAAGATAAGAAGATTAAATTGGATATTCGCTGTTATGAAACTTTAATAGTTAACGAGAAACAAAAAGAATACATCATAAAAGAAATTAGAAAAAGAAAAAATATCAAAATAACTGGTACAGGAAGGGGTTGAAAAATGGATGATCTTTTTGAAAGATTTGGTTTGCTAGGAGCCGCATTAATGATGTGTATACTTATGTTACTATACTCAATTTTAATGGATTTTTCTCACCAAGAGTCAAAAAGAAAAGAAAAAGAACAACAAGAAATATTAAATTTGTGTAAATCAAATAAAGTTTTAAAAACATACACAGCAGATCATGAAACTGAATTTTATGTGGTACTTGAAAATAATAAAATTTATAAAGTAGATAAGGATAAATTTGGTTATTACATAGTTGGAGAATACTGTAAATAAAAGATTAATTTTTCTCACGTGTGGGAAAATTAAAAGGACAATGAAAAAACCTGCTGGCTAGCGAAAACCAGCAGGCGGAATTTACAAGGAGGAGATTAATAGCCAGTTTTATTTAGTTTTGCTGAACCAGAGATACAAAAGTATAATCAGGACGGCAAAAACTATAAAATCCCTATTAATCATTGACTGCACACCTCCTTTCTAAACAAAAAGATTGGGTGCGATCCCAAAGCATTATATCATAAAAAAATGCCCCAATCAACGATTAAGGCATCTTTTTCGCTTTTTTATCTTTTTGTCCAGAGAGAATGCAGTCAATCTCCCTTGCAATTCCTATTACAAAATTATTATACCATACACATTAAAAAGTTTCAAGAAAAAATCATAGGAGGGATTTATGGACAGGGAAGAACTGTTAAATATAAATAAAAATAGAAAAATGGAAGTTGAAGTTTATCATAGTAATTTTAACTTTGATAAATACGAGATAACTGATGAAAGAATTATAAGGGAAGTAACTCAGAATGAAGAAGATATAAGGCAGATTGGAAAATTTGTTGCAAAAAAAGCACTTGAATTGGGTAGAAAGTTAAAAAGGGTTCAGGAAATTTTATCAAGTCATGGAACAGGAACATTTGTAGCTTGTTTTACTTCATTAGGGCTTGATAAGAATATGGTTTATCGTGAAATTAACAGGTGGGAACAGTTTGAAAAATACAGAAATCCTGCAATTGCGGAAGCAAGTGTTAGGACATTGGAATATATAAAGAAAAACAATGATAAACTTGAAGAGGCAGAGATTGTAGAAATTCTTGGAGATCCAGTTGAAGCGGCTAAAAAGATTAAGGAAATAGAAAAAAAGGTAAGGAAGAAACAGAAATTGACTTTGATAAAAAAATACAGAAACTAAGTGAGAAAATTGAAAAAGCACACAAAAATATTGAAAAATGGGAGATGGAAATTAAGAAATTGAAAGGTAGGAATGATGATTTTGAAGAAGATTGATAAACGTAAAATACATTCAATAAAGATTAATGACAAAAGTTTGATTGTTGATTACTGGGGATGTTATGATGAATATGAGTTGATTTGAAATGGTTTTTCCCACACGTGAGAAAATCAAAATTATTTTAAGGAAGGAAAATGGGATAAGAAAATGAAAGATTTTATGAAAGTTATGGGAAGTCTGATAGATAGGATTTTAGGATATATGTTGGCTATTATGTTTGCAATTTCATTTTTTATTAAAGACATAAGTACAGTTATATTAAGTGGAGTTATATTGATTGGATTTACAATTATATCAATATATGTTGAAAATGTCAGTAGAAGATTAGAAGCATTAAAAGAATTGGAAAAAATTTTAGGAAAAATGGAAGAGGAGGATGTGTTGGATGAAGAAAATTAATATGAATAATGGAGTTTATAATTAGAAAAAAAGAAGTTGTCATGAGTATAATAAAATTTCAAGAAAATAATTTAAAGAATAAAACCAAAGGGAATAAAGATGTTCAAGAAAAAAGGCAACAGGAAATTTTAGATATATGTAGGACAAATAAAGTTATGAAAATATATAGTGAAAATGAAGGCGAGAATTTTTATGTTGTTCTTGAGAATAAAAATATTTATAAAGTTGATGAAGATAAGCTGGGAAATTATACAATTGGCGAATATTGCAAATAAATATAGTTATCAAAAGTGTAGTTTTTCTCACGTGTGAGAAAATTTAAAATTACGTACAAGGATGATGATATATGAATATAATAAATAATACATTAAATAATAAAACACAAATTAAAATTAATGATAAAATAATAGATGTAAATGATATTGAAAAAATCGAAAGAAATCCGTTTTCGCTTAAAATATTTAAGTTAAATATAAAATTAATTACAGGGAAAGTGATTCAGGAAAAATATAAATCACTTAGTGAAATGCACAAAAGTTATGAGAAATTTGTAACGGAAGCTGGATTTGACTTTTCTGGAAAATTAAGAGAAGAAAGAGTGAAATATACAAATGGAAATATATATTTAAAAGATTTGATAATTACTTCTAGTGAGTTAATAGGGATAAGGAGAATTTATGAATTAAAGAAAGGATTAAAATTAATGATGTATCGAGGAGCAAAAGGAATGTATGATACTAAAATAGAACTATTTTTGAGGGGAGGTAATGTTATTACTTTAGAAGTAGAAAATGAAAAGTATGGTGAATATGATTTTGAGCAATTAAAAAGAATTTTTGAATCAAAAAAATGTATAGCAGAATAAAATAAGAACTAAACTAATCGTAATGTATGTTATGGTTAGTTTTTGTAATTATGAGAAGATTAAAAAAGTGAAAGAGAAAAAGAAAGTTTAGATATTTAAAAAATAATTTGGGAGGGATATATGAAAATATATGATATAAGATTGTTGAGAACAACAACAGGGAAGGAGCATATATGTTTTTTTTACAAGACTTTACCTAAAAAAAGAATAAATGAAACAATAGATATTTTTAAGAGAAATGTAGGATTAATAGTAAATAATCAAATAAATGATGTGAAAATAAAGGAATATATAAGTGAAGAGGTATTTATAAAAATTATGAAAATGGAAAAGGTAAGTGATAATAAAATAGGAAAATATAATATGAAATTATATAGAAATAATGAAATATGGATGTATAGAATTGAAAATATTTCGGATATTAACGTAGATTTTAAAGATTGTGATATTTTATTAGATAGAAGTTTTTTTATAAATAATAAAAATATAAAATATGTAAT
The DNA here is from genome assembly GCF_000482505.1 of Leptotrichia trevisanii DSM 22070. Taxonomy (NCBI): domain Bacteria; kingdom Fusobacteriati; phylum Fusobacteriota; class Fusobacteriia; order Fusobacteriales; family Leptotrichiaceae; genus Leptotrichia; species Leptotrichia trevisanii. Next base: position 5,088 of record NZ_KI519451.1, on the reverse strand, counting down.
TATAAAAAATAATATGGGGGTATAATCGTGGCAATATTTCATCTTAGAATAAAAAAAAGTAAAAGAGGAAGTAAATATATTTCGCCTACAGCTCATTTGGATTACATAAACAGAGAAGAAAAATATGGTAAAAAAGAGGACTTGCTTTTTAAGGAAGTAAGGAATCTTCCTGAAGAATTTGATAATATTAAAAATTTTTGGAAATGTTCAGAAATTTATGAGAGAAAAAATTCTAATTTGTATAGGGAGCTTGAAATTTCATTACCAAGAGAATTTTTACCTAAAGATAATAAAAAAATAGTGGATGATTTTTGCGAAAATCTTTTTGGAAAAGAATATGTGTATAACTATGCAATACACAATCCAAAAAGTTTTGATGGAGATATGCAGCCACACGTACATATAATGTTCTTTGAAAGAAAAATTGATGGTATTAAAAGAGATAAGGATAAATATTTTAAGAGATATAATTTTAAAAATATAGAAAAAGGTGGATGGGAAAAAGATAAAAAATGGAGAGAAAGAAGTACGTTAAAAAATATAAGGAAAAAGTGGGAAACGTTTTTAAATTTTGAACTTGAAAAAAAAGGAATAGAAAAAGTAAGTGCAAAATCGTTAAAGGATCAGAAAAGAGATGCGGAAAATAATAATGACTATAAGAAAGTTTATGAGCTAGATCGTGAAGCGATAAACATTGATGGAAAGATTTTATATAAAAAGGAACGTGAGTTGAGTGAGAAAGAAAAAGTTAAGAAGAGAATATTTGATAAAATCAGAATTTTAAAAGATGGAACAGATTTAATGAAAAAATTACTGGAAAAATTGAAAAAACTGGAAAAAGATTATGAAAATTTAAAAAGAGATAAAATAGGAGATTTAGAAAATTTGGAAAGGCTGAGGAGGTTAGAAGAGAGTGTAAGAGATATAAAAAAGAAAATGTCAAAAGATAAAATTGAGAATACTGTGTATAACTTGATGACAGATAAAAGGTACTATAAATTTCTGAATGATAACAAAAAAATTGACAAGGAATTAAAAAATACAAAAGATAAAAATAGAATAAAATATTTAAAAATTACAAAAGAGAAGAATTTAAAAAATGAAATTCAGAATAACTGGAAAAAGAAGTATATTTTTGATAAAAGAGTTGAAAATATTAGAGAAAAATATTTAAGGAAAATTGCAAATTTTGAAGATGAAAAAGACACGATATATGAAAATTTAAAAGAGAAAAATATTAAATATAATGATGAAAAAAATGGATTGTATAATATAAATCATTTGCAATTTATTTATGAAAAAGATGGACTGAAAGAGATAAATAAAATTGAAAAAGAACTAAAAAAATTAGTAAAAGAGTTAGATAAAAATGAGGAAATAGTCAGTCAGGAAACTTTAATAAAAGATAAATATTCAAATTATGAATTTTCAAAATTAGAGAAAAATATTGCAGAGAGTAAAATTAAAATAGAAGGATTGCAAAAAGAACTTAACAAAAATTTGTATATAAGTGAACAAAAATATTACTTGGATTGGTTAAAAAGGGAAGTAAAAATAAAGGAAGATTATGAGGCAAGAAAAGAAAATATTGAAATAAAAATTCAAAAAAAATTGCAGGATGAACTTTTAAAAAGTGGCAATTCTAAAATTCAGGAAAGGGAAAAAGTAAAAAAAATTATCAAGAATATAGAAGTTATAAAAGTGCTGGATAAGAAAAAAAGATTATCTGAAAAACGACAAATAAGCATAAAAAAATGGAACAGGAAAAAGAAAAGTAAAAATTCAAATGACATAAATTATAATAAAAATTTAGGAGGTATAAGTGGTGATTTTAGAATGGAAGATATGGAAGTTTTGGATGAGCTGGAAAGATAAAAATTTATGTATTTAAAAATTTTTGTGGTATAATTAAAATAAAGAATGAATGGAAGTGGTTATTATGATAGAAGATCCTAGAAATCCAATACCAGAACCCCAAGATATAATAAAATCTATGATAGGAGTAGTTATACTATTTTATTCAATTTTTAAAATTGCAATAGACTTGACATTAATTTTTTTAATATACAGATTATTTAATCCTTTTGGAAAGATTACTATGGGATTTTTAGTAAAAGGTTGGATTGTATTATACCTAATAAAAACTTTTGTAAAAACTGTTAAGGAGAATAAATATAAATAAATTTAGGGGCAGTAAAAAAGCTGTCCTTTTTTTGTAAAAATAAGTTTTTGAAGGTATAAACATTATTAATTTCTAAGAAATTAAACACGAACGAAGTGAGTTTTTGAGTGTAAACGAAAGCCATTTTTCACAATTTTTTGTGGTGAAAAAATCACGGTAAGTTTCTACGAATTTTTAAATTTGAGAAACTGGTAAGCGTGCTTTCCAAAATTAAAGAAATTTCGGAAAGTTTATGGGGAAAAAATTTTCAAAAAAAGGCTTGACTTTTTGAAAAAAGTGAGGTAATATTAGCACAAGAATAAAAACAGCGTGGAAAATGAGAGCCTAGTTTTAGGAGGTGTATAGGCAGGATATAGAACTTTTCCTTAAACTCATTTTAAAACAAGAATAAAACAAAGCAGTATAAAATTAAATATAGAGAGCCTAAATGCAGAATTATTGGAAAAAACATTTCTGAGATTTTGTACAGGCTCTTTTTTGTTCAAAAACGAGGTGAAAATATGAAATTAGATTTAAATATTAGAAGTCCTTAACTAGAATATTGTGATAAAAAACAAATGTATAAATTTAAATATAGGAGCCTGAGTGCAGAATTATCGGAAAAAATATTTCTGAAATTTTGTACAGGCTCTTTTTTTGTATAAAAGGGGACGATAAATAATGAAAAAAATAAAAGTTAAGAATGTATTATTAAATAAAAATTTTCAATTACTGTGTCTAATGATTTTGTTTTTGACAACAACTGTAATAACTCAGGCAACTACAAGTGGAAATGCAGGAATATTTGCAACGCTTGTAACTTTTCTTACAAATATGAATAATGGACTGAAAATAGTTTTTTCACTTGGGGCTATTGGGTGTATAGGATTTGGAGTATTCAAGATGTTGACTGATCCGAATATGACAGCAATAATAACTCTGTTAATAGGAGTGGCTTTGGCACTTGCACTTATTTTTGGTTCAGAGGATATAGTAAAAGGACTTGGTGGAACTATGATTGATACAGCTCTTTTGGAAGGAGTATAGGCTTGGATTTGAAAAGAATAAGCAGGAAAAGGGATATTTTTAAATTAAGGACTGATGTCAAAAGAGAAAAGACAAGTTTTGAAAAAAGGGCTGAAACTTTGTTTGAACTTGCGGAAACGAATGCAAAGTTAAAAAAGGGATTAGGAACAAGCATAGTTGTTATTCTTGTCTTATGTTTAGTACTGGCATATTTCGCTATAAGAACAAATATAAAGGTATTTCTTGTTCAGGTTGACAAAACAACAGGAGCTCCAATGGAAGTGAATGTATTGACAAAATCCAATGTGAAAGTTGGGGAGAAGGAAACAAAATATTTTATATCAAAATTCATTTTGGATGTAAGAACTCTTCCAAAGGACACGACATATTATGACAATAAATTAAAGGAAAATTCTTTTTTCTTAACACAAAATTCACAAAAAAAATTAGATGCAATGATTCAGGAAACAGGAACAATACAAATGCTTGCAGATAAAATTACAACGAATGTAAATATAGTCTCAGCTAACAAACTTACAAATACTTCAAACACTTATCAAGTCAGATGGAAGGAAAAACAGTTTTCTGAAACAGGAATGGAAATGCAGGATACAAGTTATCTTGGAGTATTTACTGTGGAATATGTAAATGAAAAAAATGAGGAACTGGTTGCTAAAAATCCATTAGGGATAATAATAAAGGATTTTACAATTTCAAGGGAAAATAATTAGAAAAAATGAGGGAGATGTATGACAAAGAACAAGTTAAAAAAATTTAATAGAAAAATATTATCAGTGTTATTTTTGATATTGATGTCGGTTAATATTTTTGCAAATGATGGAAATGCAAAAGACAATATTACGGTAGATGCAGTAAAAAATAGTCAGAAAATATTTGATGATGATGGAATATTAAGCGGAAAAAAGGATGCAATAAAAAAGACAGCCGTTATATTTAATTATGCAGAAAACAGCATATATGAAGTCTATTCCAAGCCAGACTATTTAACGACTTTAAGGCTTGCTCCAAATGAAAAAGTAGTATTTAAGGCTGGTGGAGATACAGAACGTTGGATGATTGAAGAGGCGACAGGTGGAAAAGAAAATAGGACATATATATACATAAAGCCGCTTGAAGAAGATATAAAGACTAACATAAATATAGTTACAGATAAGCACAGTTATTTTATTAATATTGAATCCACAAATGGAGAATATAATCCTTTAGTTGAGTGGCAATATCCAAATGAGAGAAAAATATTAATGGATGAATATGAGGCTAATACGGAAAGTATTGGCACAACGGACTTAATGAAACTGAATTACAGATATTCGTGGAACAAGAACTCAAAACTTTCTCCAGTTCAAGTGTTTGACAACGGAGAAAAGACATTCATAGTATTAAAGTCAAATTTGCAGGAAATGCCAGCTTTTTATGTAAAAGGTTTGGATAACCAATTATCCTTAGTTAATACAAAAATTGAAGGATGTAATGTAATGATTAACAGTGTTGTGAAAGAAATATATATGACGCTTGGAAAAAATACCTTAAAAATATATAACCAGAAAAAATAGAAAGGAGGTGTCTTAATTGATAGATAAAAATGACTATTTTGAAACTTCTGAAGATGATTTTACGGAACAGAAGGAAGAGGAAATATCGCTTGAGGATGAGAGGACAGGAACGATAAAAAATTCAAAGATAAAAATAGAAGAATTTTTTGATAAGAAAAAAGTTGCTATCCTAGTCTGTATAATTTTGGCTTTAATTTTTGTAAGCATATATTTTGCAAATCAGGCTAAAAAGAATGAGAAGCCGAAGGAACAAGAAAAAATGGAATCAATATCAACTGGAACAGGACTGGATATAAAGGATGCAGTAGATACTCAAAATCAAAATGC
>NZ_KI519450.1:17107-36442 GCF_000482505.1 Leptotrichia trevisanii DSM 22070 | reverse complement strand
CGGCTTTATGATTCTAAAAATATGCGAAATTGTATCATGGGAAGGTGTTCCATGCTTTAAATCCAGCAACTGAGTGAAGTATTCCTGCCTAAGATCAAGAAAATATTCAATTTCAGTGGCATCCTTACAGCCAGACAGGATAGCAAAAATCGACATTATGATGACATCATTCAATTTATACATTTTTCCTTTATTTTTTCTAGTATCTTCCAAATTTTCAAAAAAATTCAATATTTCCAGTTTCATGGCACGACTCCTTTTTTCTTTATTATACTATACTTGGATAAGATTATTTATTTTAAAAAAGAAAATTTTAACATGCGATTGCCCTAAAGTATCAGACAGAGTAAAATAGTTAGGGATAAATAAAAAATCTTATTTTAAGTTTTTCATTCAATCCAGAAAGTTACTAAAATAATTTTTTCTTTTTTAAGCAGAAGTGCTCATCGCCGCACCCCTCCACCCCGGCTAGTCTTCGTCATTTTTATGCACTGCCAAAAAACTCGCACTGATTGTGCTCAGACAGTTTTGTCAGCACATAAAAATGCTCCGACGGTTTAAATTCTACTGTTATACAAAAGGTGTCGTGATTTTTTTGGAGTAAAGACGACTGTTTGAGCACGTTTAGTGCGAGTTTCGGCTTTGCTTCAAAAAAATGCTTAGACGAGCGTGGGGATTATAAGGGGAAATGGCGGTCCTTTCCCCTTATGTAAAAAAATAAAAAACTATACTAAATTAAAATAACATCTTGTAATCAAAAATAACCTAAAAAATTTGAAATATCTCCTTTTCTTAAAGCATCTGACATATACAAAAATTTTTCATAATCGTCAAAGTATACTTCTATAAACATTTCTGAAAACATTTTCAATATCTCTTCATTCGGTATTTTCAAATAAACATCATTTTCATTGTATTTTTCTGCCAAAGTCAAGTAACCGCTATGAAAAAATAAACTCCAAATATTTTTTTCAAAATTAGCTTTTAAATTACCAAAAGTCATATTATCATTAATAATTTTTAAAATACTTTTTTTATTCAAAAGTTTTGTGAAATCATCAAAAATACTGTCTCTTAGCTTTTTCAAATATAATTTAATAAGAGCATTTCCACTTGTATTTACCCAATAAGGTTTCAGGTTTCCATTTTTTAAAAAGTTGACAATAGACCACGGATTATAAACTTTCCTATTTCCAAATAAATATCCATTATACCATTTTTGGACATCCTTCAATTCATACTCCAAACCAAAATCTTCAAGCGCTTTCTCCACTTCATCTTCCATAATCCCAAAATATTCTGTAAATTCATCATCTAAAATCGTATGAACTTCTAAATTATTCAATCCAGAAAAAATATTTTCCTTTGCAACCCTTAAGATTCCAGTCATAACTCCCATTTCAAGATATTCGTTATCTTTTAAAACAGCTCCATAAAAACTTTTGAAAAAATCAATAGTTTCATCGTAATATCCCTCGATATAGGAATTTATTATTGGTTGATCATATTCATCTATTAAAACAATCACTTTTTTTCCATAAAAATTATATAAATAATTTGAAAGATCCGCCAACGAATTTTTCCAATTAGCAAGATTAGCCTCCTCCATCAATATCGAATCAAATTTTTTCTTTTTTCTTGTACTAAGTTTTTTCTTCACAAACTCAAATTCATCATACAAGCCAGAAATAATATCTTTGATCATATCAAATCCATTTTTCCAATCTTTTTCCTGATACTTCTTAAACGAAATCGAAATCACAGGAAAATTCCCCTGCATGTCAAAATACTCACTTTTAGAAATATTCAACCCTTCAAACAGTTTCCTGTTCTCATCTTTATTCTTAACATCAAAAAAGTATTTAAGCATCGACATATTCAATGTTTTTCCAAATCTTCTAGGACGAGTAAATAGTTTTACTTCAGAACCATCATTTAAAATATTTTCAATTAGATTGGTCTTATCAAAATAATAATAGTCATTTTTGATAATTTTTTTGAAATCAGATATTCCAATTGGCAGTTTTGCTTTAATCTTAATGTCCATATTAAATTTGCCCCTTTCTTTTTTCAATTATTTCTTTAAGACATAGTAATTTCTTGCTCTGCATATTATCCTTTTTTCTTTTCAATTCCTGTTTTTATTATATCATTTTTTTGAAATTTACCCTATTTAATTCCTCTATTTTCTCTAATCTTTTCTCCACGATAATATTCACCATTCTTATCTTTTGCATAATCATCATTCATTATTTCAAAACTTTCAATATCAGCATTTTTAATTTTCTTCATCATTTTTTCTTTATCTGAAAAATAGAAAATATTTTTATCATCTTTAAAATAATTAAGTTCCATCATATCAAATTTTTTAGGATTTATATTATTTAATTTATTTAGTTTATAATCATTTTTTTCAAAACTAAAAACCGTAACTGTTTTATCATCATCTGTATTCAAAGTATAAACAGAATTTTTATCTTTAAAAATATACGGGTTATTCGTAATTTCTATAAAACTATTAAAATCAATATTATTTTGATTTTCTGAAATTTTATTAATTTTTATTTCATTACTTTTTTCAGTTAAAATATAAATCCCGTTTTTATCTTTTATTATAGAACCATCGTATGCTTCGTCTAATATTTCAAAACTATTTTTATCTACTTGCTCTAATTTATACCCTTTGTAATAAATGGTACTCTGATCTTTTCCAAAATCAGAACTTTCTTTCAACATTTTAAAATTTTTAACATTCGCATCTTTTAATTTTTGCAAATTTCCATCTTTATAGAAATAAACATTATTATTGTCTCTATAATAATTATTTTCAATTTCTTCAAAAGTATTTGTATCAACTGATAAAGGTTCTATTTCAGCTTCTTTTCCTCCAAAATTAGAAATTTTATATAATGTATTTTTTATTTTTATAAAATTATTTTCAATTATTTCAATATCGTCAGGATTAACACCCTTCACTTTTTTCCATTTATAATACAAATTATTCTTATCTTTTTTATATCTTGTCATAGAAATATTTTGATAAGTTTTAATATCCAAATCATCTAATTCATGAAGTTTATAATTCTCTAAATAATATACATTATTTTTATCCTTAAAATAATCATCCAACATTTTATTTGCTATTCCAAAACCTTCTATATCTATCTCATCATTCCTAAATTTTATTAAAGTTTTTTTATCTTCATCAATATAATAGACACCATTTTTATCCTTTATCAAATTTTCAGGTTCTGATATTCTATTTTCATAAATAACTTTAAAGCTGTTAACATCTAAACCTTTTATTTGTTGATTTTCAAAATAGACATAATTTTTATCTTTTAAAATATTTTCACTTAATTCATTAACACTGTTTCTATCTGCATTTTCTAGTTTCAACATTTTATCTTCAGAAAAATAGTAAACATTGTTTTTATCCCGATAATATTTATTATCAAGATAGTTACGTCCATTTATTTTTTCAAAAATTTTTGCATCCACATTTTTTATTTGTAAAATTTTCCCGCCTTTTTGGAAATAAATATCATTTTTATTTTTATAAATAGTTGGATCTTCACTTGAAATTACTTTAAAATCATTAAAATCTATATCAATCCCATTTTCTTTAAAATTTATAATTTTTAATTTATCATAATTTTTTCCAAAAGTATAAATACCATTTTTATCCTTAAAAATTGTAATATAATATCCTTCAACTACTTCAAAAGTTTTTGGATCTATTTTACTTAATTTTTCATCCCAATAATAAACAGAATTTTTATCTTTTGCAATATGATAACCCAAAATCTCAAAAGTTTTCGCATCTGCATTTTGCAACTTTTCTAATCCATTTTCTGTTCTATAGTACACACTATTTCCATGAATTTCATAAAAAGGCATCACACGAATATCTGCATTCACAATACTCCCCACCAAAACAAACAAAAGTAGAATTTTTAATAAATGTCCTTTAATGTTCACAACAATTCTCCTTTTTTATTCTCAAATTTTTGATTTATTAACAATTCAAACAAAATAATTTCTATTATTTAATCTCCATTTCCTTCTCAAAGTCAACTGGATTTTTCCCTTCCATTTTCTTCCCTTCGAAATAAACGTTATTTTTATCTTTCCCATATTTTCCTCTCATTGTTACTCTAAAACTATCTTTATCCGCTCCATTTATTTTTACAAATTTATTTCCATCTATAAAATAAACGCCATTCTTATCTTTGAAATAATTGGAACTGTCGATTGGAGAAGTAATTCTTTCAAGAGTTTCTAAATCAATGTCTTTACTATCCAGTCGAGTTACTTCTATTGTTTTTTTGTTATCTTCAGTTTCAATAAATTTATAAATTCCGTTTTTATCAACTAAAATTTTATCATACGATAATCCGCCATCAAAATAACTAAAATTATCAGAGCTGATTCCTTTTAATTTTTTCCCTTCATAAAAGACGTTATTTTTATCTTTTATCCACATTCCAGATATTACTTTGATACTGTTCATATCTATTCCTTCTACTTTTTCTCCCTCGTAATAAACATTGTTTTTATCTTTAAAAAAGCCAGTAGAATCTATTCGTTCAAATGAATTTATATCTGCTTTATCTAATTTTTTGAAATCACTTTCGTCAAAATAATAAATATTTTTATCATCGCCAAAATATTTCCAATCTAATTCCTTAAGATTTTCAAAATCGATTTTTGCATTAATTGGAGTTATTTTTAAACTTTTTTCATTTTCATCTTCCTCAAATTTATAAATTCCATTCCTATCTTTTATAAAATTGCTTTGTATTTGTTCAAAACCGTCAGCGACAAGCCCATCTATTTTTTTATTTTGATAATAAACATTATTCTTGTCCTTTGCAAAATAAATAGAACTGCTGTAAGGTGAATTTAAAACTTCAAATGTCGCCAAATCAGCATTTTTTATTGTAGAAAGGTTATTATCCAAATCATAATAAATATTATTTTTATCTTTATAGTAACCATTCTCCAATTTTTTAAACGTTTTCAAATCAAGTCCACTTATTTTCAAATTTCGTGTCTTTATTCCAGAATCATCAGAATTTAACAAAATATGTAAACCATTCTTATCCTTTACAATATTAAAACTTATTTCTTCAAAAGTTTTAGCATCAATTCCTTTTAACTTTTTATCAAGAAAATATACATTCTTGTCATCTTTTCCAAAATTGTCAATCAATTCAAAAGTCTTAGGATTTGCACCAATTAATTTATAAAAATTTAATTTTGTATTGATAGAGTCAGCTGATATAAATTCTCTTTCATTTGCTACAATATAAACATTATTTTTATCCTTGAAATAATCTTTAAAAACAGATTTTCCAACAGATTCCAAAGTTGCAACATCCACTCCTTCTGTATTTTGCACTGTTGGTATGAAAGTTATACCATCCTCTGCTCTATCCAAATAAAATACATTTTTATAATCTTTTATAAAATTTAGATCATTGTCTAATATTTCAAATCCTTTCGGACTAATCCCTTTTAACTTCTGTTTATCAACATACACGCTATTTTTATCTTTTGAAAAAATTCCTGGCTCAAATGTATCAGCATCTGCTCCTTCCAATTTTTTTAATTCTTGTTTATCCCCAGTCGTATCAATGTAATAAACTGAATTTTTATCTTTATAAAATGTCCCTTTTAAAATATTTTCAAAACTTGCCACATCAATATTCAAATTTTTTATTGCTCTTATTTTTATCTTTTCATCATCTGTCGTATAAATCTCATAGACATTTTTATTATCCTTCAAGTAATTATCGTCAAAAATTTTAAGTCCTTCAATACCAACAGAATTTAGCTTTTCTCCATTATAATAAACATTTTTCCTGTCTATCCCATAATTTCCATTTACAATTTGAAATGTATTTTTATCAGCATTTTTTACTATTTTCACTTTCCCATTTTCATTATCTACAAAATACACGTTATTTCTGTCTTTTATATAACTGCTGTAAGAAGAACTGTTATTATCCAAAAATACTAAACTATTTACATCAATATTCAAATTTATTTTATTAATTTTTCCATTAGAAAAATAATAAAGATTATTTTTATCTTTTACAAAATCATTCAATTCAAGCACTTTATCAGCACTTCCAACATCAATTCCGCTTTTGATTTTTTTAAAATCATTATCTGAATGATAATAAAAACTGTTTTTATCTTTATAATAGTTAAAAATTCCAAAATACTTAAATGTACTAAAATCAATGTTCAAATTATTTATTTTTTTCACTTCAATTTTATCGTTTTTCCTGTCATACAAATCTTTATTGCTATTAAATGTCAAATAGTAATTATTTCCGCTTTGAAGAATATAATTGTCCTGTCCCATTTCTTCAATAACTCTAACATTATTCGGATTAATTCCGTTTATTTTTTCACCAATATAATAAATTCCATTTTTATCTTTTCCAAATTCCTCGCTCAAAGTAATAAAGCTGTTCCTATCAATATTTGGTAATTTTATAAAACCTTCTCCATCAGGAAAATCATTACTGTATTTAATAACAAAAATATTATTTTTATCTCTAAAATAACGAGTATCTCCCATTATCTCAAAACTTTCCGCATCAGCATCTTTAATATCCTCATTTCCTGTAATGTAAAAAACTCTATTTTTATCTTTTCCTATAAAATTACCAAAATTTTTAAAACTCTTAGAATCCACATTTTCCATCTTTTTACCGTTATAATAAACATTATTTTTATCTTTTGCGATATAATTACCCAAAACCTCAAAAGAATTTTTATCTGCTCCTTGTATTTTTTCCAAATCCTCATAGGCATAGTAAATATTATTTTTATCAACAAAATAATCTATGCTCGTAACATCTTTGCTATTTTCTAAAGCTCTAAAAGTTTTAACATCAAGTCCATCTAAAGATATTTTTTTTGTATTTATTTTATTATCCGAAGATATTGGTATACTATCTGTAATCTCAGCTTCAATTTTATATACATTTTTACTATCTTTTACATAATTTTCTTTTACTGTTTCAAATCCTTCGGGCAAAACATCTTTAAGTTTCTTACCATAAAAATAAACATATTTATTATCTTTTGCATAATAATCACCAATAAGCTCTCTATCTTCCTTTAAAGGTTCAAAACTTTCAATATCTACATCTTTTACTTTCGACTTAATCTCATAATATGGCATTTTATAATAAATTTCACCATTTTCCTTTAAATATTCCGCATTTGCAATGCTTCCTGCTAGGATAAATAAAATTAATATTTTTAATAAATTTTTTCTTTTCATGCACTTACTCCTTTTTTTATAATCTTTAATTTTTAGTAAATAAAATACCTTTTTAACTTTTCAACTTTTTATTCTCTTTCTATTTTTATAAGATTCATATTGTCATCAATTTTATAAAATTCATTATTATATTTTATTTCATTGTCTACAATTTTAAAATGGTTTGGATTAATATTATTTAACTTTTTCCCTTTATAATAAACATTGTTTTTATCCTTTGCATATAAGTATTCAATAACTTGAAAGGTTTTGTAATCAGCATTTTCTATCTTTTTTATTTCTAAATTTTCTTCATCCACATAATAGACATTCTTTTCATCTTTTATATATTCATTACTTTTTTCGCCATTTTTTTCCTTCAAAAATTTAAGTGTTTTTATATCAGCTTCATTTTTAAATTTAATAAGCGTTTTTCCTTTTTTTATGTCATCAGTTTCATCGTAATAATAAAAATTATTTTTATCTTTATAAACTCTCATGGAAAAACTTTTAAAAGTATCCCTGTCAATCGGGAAATCCATTTTTTTCGCATATATTTTTTCATTCAAATCATTTTCATAAACAAGATAAAAATCATTCCTGCTTTTAATTATGTTATCAGGAACACTGCTTAACAAAGTCAAAAAATTAAAATTATTCGGACTTACACCCTTCACTTTTTGTCCATAAAAATACAGATTATTCTTATCTTTCGCATAAAAATAGTCCAAATAAACAAACGTCTCTAAATCAACTTTTTCATCAATTTTTTTCATATCAAAATAAGCATTGTTCTTATCTTTAAAATAATAATCTCCAACCGATTTAAGCGTTTTTGTATCCACATCTTTCAATTCCTTTTTTTCATAAGCATCAAAAACAATTTTCTCATCCTTCACAAAATGGCTTCCAAATATTTTAGCACTTTTAGGATCTATTTTTTCAATCTTTTCCCCTTGATAATAAATATTATTCTTATCTTTTGCAAAATCATTTTCCAATATTTCAAATGATTTTTTATCTATATTTTTTAATATTCTTGTCTTTTCTTCACTCCAGTCCCGATAATAAATTTCTCCATTTCTTTTTATGTATTCTGCATTCACAATATTTCCTGCCAAAATTAACAACCCAAATATTTTCAACAATTTTTTTATTTTCATAATTATTTTCTCCTTATAAAAAGTTACGCTAGTTATTTATAAAAGTCCACAAATCTCAATAAACACAATATTTTAAAATTTATTTTTCTAATTCCAAAACTCCAATTCATCTTCCTCTTCCACAGCCCCATCTTCTTCCTTTTCATCAATATCTCTCAAAATATCATCAACACTCAAGTCGTTCAGTTCTGGATCTATTTTACCAAGAAAAGCTGAAAATTCTTTTTTTACTTTTTGAATACGGATTCTATCGCCGGTTCTTACAATCATCTGATAATTTTCCAAATATTCTGAAATGTAGTTTCTAATTTCTGTATTTACTATTTCGGCATAAATTCGGTTTGCCCTTTCAATCAGCAATTTATCTTTGTTTTGATTTTCTGACTGGATTTTTATTTCTTCCAACGTTTTTATTCTTTCATTTTTTTCTTCTTCGGATAAATCGCCGTTTATAATTAATTTATTTCTCTTTTCTCCCGTACTCATTGCAGTTGCTTCTGCTTCTAAGATCCCATTTATATCGTAAGTAAATCTTACGTTCACTTTTTCATTTCCTGCATTATTTCTTGGCACATTTATTTCAAATTCTCCCAAAAATAGGTTATCATTTATATTCAAGCTTTCCCCTTGATAAATTGCGATTCTTATTATTGTCTGATTGTCTTCTACTGTTGAAAAATACTCCGACTTGCTTGTCGGAACGGTTGTATTTCTTGGAATAATCGGTGCAAATCTCTGTCCAATTACTTCAATTCCGAGTGTAAATGGACACACATCTGTCAAAATTCTTTCCTTAAACGCCTTGTTTCTCTCCTTCATTCCCACAGTTACACCAACGCCGTAAGCTACGACAGTATCAGGATTTTGAGCTATTGACACAAGTTTGTTACCTTCAATAAAATCAGTATTGTCAAAATAAGTTTTTTCTCCACGCATTTTATTAAAATACTTTTCCACAAATTCTTCCACAATTCCCAATTTTACCGCCCCACCGACTAGTACAACTTTCTCAATTTCTCTTGCATCCGTATTTCCATCCTGCAAAGCCTTGTCAATTGCAACTTTTATTTTTACAAGCAATGGTTTTACAACTGCTCTGAAATCTGCCTGCGTAATTTCTGCTTTATAATCTTTTCCTTTAATTTCCAGTTCAATTTCCACATCTTTCAAACTTATCAGTTTTTTTGCCCTATCTGCCTTTGTGTACAATTTTGTTCTTTCATCACGGCTCAAGTCAGATATTGATAATCCTATATTTTTCAAGAAAATTTCACATATTTTTGTAGTAAAATCCTCTCCACCAAGCATCGTATCCCCACTTATCGAAATTACTTCCATAATATCCTCAAATGTTTCAAGCAAAGTAACATCAAATGTCCCTCCACCCAAGTCAAGCACTATAAATTTCAGATTCTGATCTAAAATATGGCTTCCAAGCGACAATGCCGCAGCTGTTGGCTCATTTATAAGCCTTTCTACTGTAAGTCCTGCCAGTTCTGCCGCTATTTTAGTATCTTTTCTCTGTTTATCATTAAAATATGCAGGCACGCTTATTATTGCCCTGTCTATCTTCTCATTCAGCTGCTTTTCAGCATTTTCCTTTAAATGTTTCAGTACAAATGAAGAAAGCATTTGTGCATCAAAAGTTTTATTTTTAATTTTGATTTTTGCTTCCGTTCCCATCCTTCTTTTAAAATTGCTCGCAGTTTCCCCAGCGTTCATCATTCTTCTTTCCTTCGCCAGTTCTCCTACTATTATTCCATCATTTTCATCAATTCCCACAACAGACGGAATCAAAATATTCCCATATTCATTTTTTACAAACTGTATTTCCCCATTATCATCAATATATGTCGCCAAACTATTCGTTGTCCCCAAATCAATTCCAATCATTCTTCCCATTTTTATTCTCCTTCAACAGTAAATTTTTTAAGTTTTTTATAAAATATCAAAAGAAACACTATCCAATATATCTTTTGCATAATTTCTTATCCTGTTGTATTTTATTCTATTTACAATCAGTAATTTTGCAAACAAGAATACGAGTGTTCCATTTAGTGTAAAATCAATTATTTCATATTTTAAATAAATTTTAAAAAGGTAGATCCCTAGCAGCAGAATCTGAATATAAAGCATGCTCGCTATATTTATGCTGTTTCCACGTTTTGCAAGCATAATATCATAATAACTTCTAGCAACTGCCAGCATAATTGAAAAAGTTTTCACTATTCCAAAAGTCGTCAAAACATCTTCATATTCAGCAGGCATCATATCCGTTATTACAGGCAGGCTAAAAATCCATATAAAAACTACCATTAAACTACTAAGAATAAATACAATTCCAAACAATCCAGTTTCCTGATTTTGTATCTCATCATCCTGAAAAATTTCCATCCGATGAAGCATTTCCTTTATTTTTTCATAATGATAGGCAATTCTCTTAAAAGGTACGTTATTTTTTAAGAAAAACAGTAAATGATGTAATTTCCCGTTCTTGTAGCCTTTAGGATAAATGTTCCAAAATATAAAAAACCCAAATATTCCCCATTTTTTCACATTGAAATAATTTTCTACAAAAATTTCAACTGCCTTATTTCTTTCAGATTTCTCATTATTTCTATAAAGTTCTTCTATTTTCTGAAATTTTGTTTTATCTTTTATTAAGTGCAGAAAAATATAATCTTTCTCAAATTTAGTAATATTTTTAGACTGTAAAATCACATTATTCTCATAATTGTCATTTTCCAAATTCAAAATTTCTTTAATTCTTCTTTTCTCTTTTTTACCAAAGCTATCAAACTCCTCCATCAAAAATCTCAAACTTCCAAAAAACATTTTCTCCCCATTCAACAATTTCCCAAATGCCTCTATCCAATTATCTACATTCTTCTCAACCTTCTCCAATTCCCCACTAAAAATATTAGAAAACTCCTCATCTTCATCGTTAGTTATTTCTATATTATATTCATTAGAAAATCCTTCATATTCTTCAAATTCTTCTTCATTTCCAAAAAACTCTTCCTGAAAATCCTCTCCTCCATACTCTAATGCTTTCTCATAAGCCCCATTAATCTTCATAAACATTTCAGGAAAATCTTCAGGGTGATATTTTTTCAGCATCTTGGAATACGCAACTTTTATTTTCTTCTTATCATCTGTCGGCTCTATTTCCAGTATCTTAAACGCTTCACCAAACTCCAAAATCACCACTCCTTACTTTTTTAAAATAAATACATCCAAAACTTTTTTTGAAAAATCTCTTAATCGCTTGTATCTTATATTTGTAGTTACTACCATTTTTACAAATAAGATTATATTTAAAAATATAAATTGAAATATTAACTGTGAATACAGTAAAGATGATATAATTGGTATTTCACTTTCTATACTGCCAATAACAATAAGATTTACAACAAAAATTATACTCATTAAAATCGACAAGTAACTTGAATACCCATACTGCATACTCCACTCAAATTCTTTTTCCCTAGCTATATTAACCCAGTCTAAAATTATGAAAAAAATAGTCCCCAAAATCCCTATGTACCAGTCAACAATAGGATTTAAAAAGAATAAAAATAAAACTATCGCACCAAAAATACTCCATAAATAAGGCGTTATGCGTAAACTTATTCCTACTTTCTTATTATTTTTTTGTTCTCTATCAAAAATTTCTATATATTTATTAACATCAACATATTCATTTCGTATTTTATAAGTTATAAATTTAAAAGTTGTGCCTACTTGCTCTATATCTCTGTAAGGGTATAACGCAATATTCTTTCCAAATAATCTAAAAATTTTAATATTAAAATAATCCTTAATAAATTTTTCATATCCTTTTTCATTTTCCGAAAAATTTTCACTTATAATATTTTTTACAATTTCATCTAAGCCTGTGTTTTCACTTTTACCAGTATCTACCCAATTTTCTCCTAAAATATCATTAGTCATATTAGAATTATTTAGATTATAAATCAAAAGTTCCATTTCAATTCTCGTTATATTTCTCCAAGCATAACCACGTAATCCATTTTTTTGTAAAATTTCTCTAATTTGATTTTTTTCCGAAACATCAAAATTAAAATGAAAATTACGTAAAATTTCTCGATATTCTGCTAGTGGACGTTTTTCAGATAAAAGAAGATTTTTAAGCCGTCCTAACCACACAGATATTGATTTATTTGTTATTTCATTTTGATCAAAAACATTTGAAAAATCTTGTGTTTTTTTAAAAAAACTTTTATCGCTTGAATCATTGCCGGAATTAAAAATTTTATCAAATATATCCTCAATAGAATCCCCTCCATATTCATTAAAATTCGATTGCTCAAATTCCAATGCAATCCCATAAGCCTCGTTAATTTTACTAAATATTTTATCATAATTTTCAAGATTATTGCGATGATACCTCTTTAATAGTTCTTTATAGTTCTTTATATTTCTTTTTTATTTTTTCTTTATCAGTTGTAGGTTCCATTTCTAGTATTTTAAATGCTTCTGTAAATCTATCCTCTGTTCGCATAGAATTTTTTAAGTATTCAAAAATATTAAGTTTTTCATATTTATTTTTATTATCTTTTTTTTCAAAAAACTTTTCCTTTGACTGTCTTTCTTCAGATTTTTCAGTAAATTTATATTCTTTTTTCTCAAATTTTTTTGAATCAAAAATATCCGAAAAATCACTCTCTTTCATTTTTTCTGTTTTTCTAAAATTATGAGTATTTTCATATAAATTTTCAGAAAAATTATTTTCTGCATATCCCAAAGCTTTTTCATAAGCCTCATTAATTTTCATAAACATCTCAGGAAAATCTTCAGGATGATACTTTTTCAACATCTTGGAATAAGCAACTTTTATTTTCTTTTTATCACTCGTCGGATTTATTTCCAGTATTTTAAATGCTTCTGCAAAATTCAAAATTCTTACCTCCTAAATTCCCTTAGTTTTCAAATAAAATGGCATCAGCAATTTAAAGCCCTTTAAAAATTCCTTTGTTAAATCTTCAAGATTTTCAAATTTTTCAATTTCTTCCACATCAAATTTAACAAGCACTTTTCTGATGTTTCCTTCTTTCATATCTTCAATTAACTTTTTCCTATTTTTCTCACTTCCTTCAATTCTATCCAGCATACAGTTTTCCTTACTTTTTGAAAATTGCACGAAATAATAAAGTGGCTTTTTAATAGGTAATTCCAAAACCTTATTTTGTCTTTCAAGGGTATTTTCCCCAATTTTACGTTCAACAAAACTCACTTCTAATGAGATTCCCACTTTTTTAGTTTTTTCATTTTTAAAGACTCTAAGTGCAATTCCAGATTCATTTTCGGTATCTCCTTCCTGCTTCAAAAATACCCAAAGATAAGGACGGGCAATTTGTGCCTGATTCATCCAGCTACTAACTTTCTGCAAATGAAATCCCTCCACATTTTCCTCCACAGCCTTAGCAATTTCAGTAAAAATCTTTCGTGCAGTCTGTCCATTTTCCCTAAAAAGCTCCATATCTTCCTTCAAATCCCCAGCTTTTTCAGGTTTAATATATTTTCTTTCAGCATAGTCTGTATATTCAATTAATGGCTTATAATTAAATTTTTTATTCATATTTATCATTCCTTTTCGTTTAATTTTTATACTAAACCCCATTTAAATGAGGAAATTATTACAAATTTTTCTAATAAAGGGTATAAATCTAATATTTTTAAATAATTAAAATATAATTTTCATTTTTCAACCAGATTCTAGTATAAATAACCCGTCGGAGCATTTTTCTGTGCTGGCAAAACTGTCTGAGCATAGCGAGTTTTTTGTCAGTACAGAAAAATGTCGTAGACTAGCCATAGGTTGTAGGATTTGCGGCAATGAGCAATCCTACGAAAATAAAAAAGAAAAAATATTTATTAATCAAAATATCTAAAAAATAATAAAAAACAATTTAATTGAATGATTATGAATTAACTATCAAACAACCCTACTATAAAAATTTATTCCCATTTTTAAACCGGATTTAGTATTAGTTTTAAAATTATAACATATTTTATTAAAATAAAAAACTATACACTTTCTCTAATAAAAACAGAAAAAATATATAGCTTTTATTTTTGTTTTAATTACTATTAAATCCACTTTCCTGTGATATATGCTCAAATCTGCCATTTACTTTTTCAACTGCACCTATAATTTCTATCAAAATGTCAGTTTTATTTTTAAACAGTTCCCCTACTCCACCAAATTTATTTACAATCGGAAATTCTTGTAATTTTTCTTTATCAATACTTCCATTTTGAGCAATATAATCTACAATATGTCTAACAAAATTTATTTGATTTGAGTTTAAGTTTTCATTACTTAAAAATTCAGAAAATTCTTTTTCAACAGCATCTCTATCCATTCCTATAATTTTAGAAATCATTTTCAGTAACGGAATTTTACCATAAGTTTCTGTGTATTCTTCTTTCGTTCCCAATTCATCCCATAAGATTTTTTCCAAATATTTTATATCATTTAACGACAAAGGAAGATTATTTTTTAGCCTTTTAATAACATCGTTATTTTTAAAATCTTCTAAATATCGTTCCACACGTTTATTATAGTTTACAAGCTGATTTATAATTTTAAATTCACCCGCTGACTCATGCTCGCTGTAATCTACTATTTCGTCTTTAAAATCTGTATAATAAATTTTTGTCGCTGGTTTATCCAGTAATCTTATTAATTCTCTAAGTTCATTTCGTATTTCTTCAAGCTGA
Source organism: Leptotrichia trevisanii DSM 22070 (assembly GCF_000482505.1). Taxonomy (NCBI): domain Bacteria; kingdom Fusobacteriati; phylum Fusobacteriota; class Fusobacteriia; order Fusobacteriales; family Leptotrichiaceae; genus Leptotrichia; species Leptotrichia trevisanii. Next base: position 21,247 of record NZ_KI519450.1, on the reverse strand, counting down.
AATATATTTATATTATTCCAAAATTCATCTTTTTGAATATCCATTATAAGTTGCCTTTTTTCCAAGACTTTTGGTAATGTCCCTAGTTCACTAAGACTTTCTGCTGTTTCTTTAACTTTATTTTTTGCCTTTAAAAAAGATTTATTTTGTAAATATGCATTTTCAATTGTATATATTAAATAATCAAATCTTTTGGCTAACTCATCACTTTCCTCATAAATTACCAAAGGAGCAACTACATCTTTAATTTCCTTCACATCTTTTTCATCAAGTGCTTCATATTTATCCAATTTTTTATATTTATCAACAATCGCACCTTTCATTCGCACATCAAAACGATTTTCATTTATTCCCAAAATATCCAATATCGCTTCACTTATTAATTTATCTCTATATTCAATAAACGGTTTTTCTTGGTATTTTAAATGTTGCAATGATTTTATTATCTCTATTTTAGCTCCAAATATATTTTCTGAAACTGATTTAGAATTTTTTACCTCTTTTCCATCCCCATTTACTTCAAAAAACTCAAAATTCTTATAACAATCAAAAATTAAAAATCTTTCCTTATCTATTCCAGGCCCAAACAAATCTTTACAAAGTCTTGTTCCTCTACCTATCATTTGCCAAAATTTAGCCTTCGATCGTATTTTCTTGAAAAATACCAAATTAAGTATTTCAGGAACATCAATCCCTGTATCAAGCATATCAACAGATACTGCTATTTGAGGATAAGAATTTTTATCTTTAAATTGAGCAATCATATTATCTACAAATTTTATATTATGATAAATCGCTTCTGCAAACTTTCCTCTATATTCAGGATACAATTTATTAAATCTTTCCACAATAAAATTTGCATGTTTTTGATTTACTGCAAAGATTATCGTTTTCCCAAGTTTATCACCACCTTCGACTTTTAGTCCATTATTCATCAAGGTTTTGATAACAAGATCCACAGTATCTTGGTTAAATAATGTTGTATTTACTTCCTCACTTGAAATCTCTTCTTTTTCTTCTCCATCAAATGTTTCTTCAAATTCTTCCTTTTCCTCTTCACTCAGTTCACTATATTTCAATCCATCTCTTACAATTTTCAATCCAACATCCAGTGGTTTTCCATAATGAACCAAATATCCCTGTTTTATTGCTTCATCCAATTCATAGGCAAATGTCGGATTATCATCTTCCAATTCAAATATTTTATATGTATTTTTATCAATTTCACTTTTTGGTGTCGCTGTCAATCCCAATAAATTTGCATCAAAATAATCAAATATCGCCTGATATTTTTTATAAATACTTCTATGGCTTTCATCAACTATTATCAAGTCAAAATGTCCACTTGTAAAAATTCTATTGCCTTTTTTATCTTTTGCTTCATCAATTGCATTCATCATTGTCGGATAAGTGGAAAAAATCATTCTGCTATTTATATCATCTTTATTATCTAATAAATTGCACAAAGACAAATTTGGAAGATATTCCTTAAAACTGTCCCTTGCCTGTTTTACTAATGCCGTTCTATCTGCAAGAAATAAGATATTTTTTACCCAGTTGTGTCTTGTCAGCACATCCACAATAGAGGCCGCTGTTCTAGTTTTCCCACTTCCAGTCGCCATTACAAGCAGCATTTTTCTACGCCTGCTCTCCAAAGCCTCTGCCACTCTTATAATTGCTTCCTTTTGATAAGCTCTATTTGTAATAACATCTTTTATAGCTAGATTTTTTAGTCTAGTTTTATTTTTTCTTTTAAATATCAATTTTTCTAAATCTTTTTTACTATATATGCTCGAAACTTTCCTTTCAGCATAATCGGTATCATCCCAAATATAATAATCCAAACCATTTGTAAAAAATATTACAGGCCTTGTGCCATATTTTTTTTCAAGTACATCTGCATATTCTTTTGCTTGATTTTTTGCTATTCTAGGATCAATATCTATTTTCTTTGCTTCTATTACAGCCAAAGGCTTTCCATTGTCTCCATACAAAACATAATCTGCCTTTCCTTTCCCACTTGGAGTTGGAATACCTAGAATCTCGACTTCTGGTATACAATTTTTACCTATAATCCATCCTTCATTTTCTATAACCAGATCAATGTATCTTTCTCTTGTTTGAGCTTCAGAGATTTCATCTATTTTGTACTCTCTTTCTTTTTCGTTTACTTTACGTTTTTCCTCATTTTCTTTTCTCAATGTCTGATTTTCATTAGATAATTCTTCAAGCTTTTTATTAATTTCAGCAAGTTGCTTGGATAGTTCATCTTTTTCAGATTGAACTTTAACTATTTTATCATTTTCTCCAAGTATAGATTCATCAAATTCTACATCTGAATAATCTTCTGAATATGAATAATCAATCCATGTAGTAAATGAAAATAAATTTCTAAGACTCAAAACTGCCTCTTCTCTTTTTACAATTCTTTCAGAATGAACAGCTTTATTTCCCAATTGTTGTATGTAAGAAAGTAATCCGCTCATATTATAAGGAATTATATCTCTAAATTTTTTCCCTCTTATCAATGATGCTAAATTTATCTGCGGCGGCATTCTTAATTCACCGTCATTTGCATAAACCCACTTTACAGCAAGTTCCAATGCTTTCCTTGTAAAAGTTACTGTTGCTGAATAAGAAACATTCATAAGTTTTTCTGCTTCTATACAGGCATCAGTAAATACTCTATATCTGTTGTCTTTTTTTAAAAATTCAAAGTTAGACATTTTTCCACTCCTATGTTCATTATTCTAAAATAACATTTTTTATTTATATATATTCGATCGGCAAAACAAGAATATCTTCTGATAGGTAAACTTTATTATCATATTGACATATGATTACTCCTGTCTCAATTTCCTTATCTACTTTTCTTTTGAGAACCGAAAAATTCTTTGCCATCTCTTTATTAGGCGATGCGCTCATTTTAATTTCAATAGGATATATTTTTTCTGCTTCTTCTATTATCAAGTCTATTTCCTTTTTATCCTTGTCTCTGTAAAAATATAGTGGCGGATTTATAATACCGGCATTCAGATAGCTTTTTACTATTTCTGATATTATAAATGTTTCAAAAATATTCCCGGCCTTAGCTCCATTTGCAAGTGTTTCAGGAGTTGGCCATTTTGTAAGGTATGCCAGCAATCCTACATCCATAAAATATATTTTTGGTGTCTTTATTACTCTTTTTAAATGATTATTAAAATATGGTTCCAGTAAATAAATTATTCTTGAAGTTCTTAAAACTGATACCCATCTTTTTACTGTTTCATTACTTATTCCAACTTCATTGGCAACTGCTCCATAATTCAACAATTCTCCGCTTCTTGATGCTAGACTTATCATAAATTTCAAAAATTTGCTTTCATCGGATATATTTATTAAATCCCTTACATCTCTTTCAATATATGTCTGTACATATGATGAATAGAAAAATTCCCATTTCTTTCTGTCGTTAAATATGAGTTCAGGCATATATCCTCTATGAATTCTTTGCCATAAATTTGTATATTCGGTTATTTTTTTTTCTCTTTCAGCGATATATTCTTCATTTGGAATAAAAGGACTATTAAACTCTATATCAAACTGTTCCCTTAAACTTATTCCCTGAAGTTCTAGAATTCCTACTCTTCCTGCCAGAGTTTCAGAAACATTTTTCATAAGAACAAAAGCTTGAGAGCCTGTCATCAGATACATCCCGTCTTCTCTATTTTCATCAACTTTCATTTTCAAATACGGAAATATTGATGGTGCATATTGTACTTCATCTATTATTAATTTTTCAGGATTATTCTTCAAAAATAGTCTTGGATCATTGACTATCTGTTCTTTTAAAATAGGATCATCTAATGAAAAATATTTGTATTCTTCTCGAAACAGTTCCTTAAAAAGCGTACTTTTTCCTACTTGTCTTGGCCCAGTAAGCAGTAATATCGGAAATTGTTCCTTGTATTCATTGATAACCTGTTCTATTGAACGTCTATAATATTTCATCTCTTTCTCTCTTTCGGCTAATTCAATATTTAATCTTATATTAGCCGAAATCATCAAAAAAGTCAAGAAAAACAACACTTCTTTTATCAACTTTCTTAGTAAATTAACAAAAAAATCTAGTATGGAGTTGTAAAGAAACTTTAATTT
>NZ_KI519450.1:0-15782 GCF_000482505.1 Leptotrichia trevisanii DSM 22070 | reverse complement strand
AAATCGGGATTTGAAATTTTTTAAACTATCCAATATATTTACGGTGAGAATTTTTTACATTGCTTTGATTTACCATTGCATATTGCAATGTTGTATCTATTTTCGTATGCCCAAGCAATTTTTGAACTTGCTCTATTGGCATTCCTTTATCAATGGCTCTTGTGGCTAGTGTTCGTCTAAATTTATGAGGATGAACTTTAGGAATATTTAATTTTCTTCCTAATTCTCTGAGTCTAATTTCTACTCCACTTATTTTTAAACGTGAATATGGTTTTAATAAACTGACAAATAATGCTTCATTATTATCTTTTCTACTTTCAAGATATCTCGTTAAATGAATTTTTGTTCTTGCATCAAAATATACCCTTCTTTCCTTATCACCTTTACCCAAAACTATACATTCTCTATTCTCAAAATCAACATCTGATATATTAAGTTTTACAAGTTCGCCAACTCTCATTCCCGTTGAAGAAAGCAAATCTATCATTGCTAAATCACGTATATTTCCCGAAAAATCTCTTAACATTTCAAGTGATTCATCTGAATATGTTTCTTTTATCACTTGTCCTGTCTTTACTTTTTTTATCCTTCTAACAGGACTTTTTAATATGTAATTTTCTTCTTCAAGCCAAGAAAAGAAACTGGAAAGTATTCTCCTTATGTTATCTATAGTTACTTTTCCAGCATTTCCTTTTTCTTGATAATTTGACAAGTATTCTCTCAAATCATTTGTATCAATATGTTTAATAGTTTTTTCAATATGTTTAAACATATTTTGTATCGTTGATTGATAATACAAAATGGATTTTTCTGAACATCCTTCAATCTTTTTGGCAGACAAAAACATTTCCAAAATTTTCACATTAGAAACTTCTTCTTGTACTAAAATATCTTCACTTTCCAAATAATAAACTAAAACCTTGTGTAAATGTTCCATTTGAGCATTATCCAAAATTCCAAGCATTTTTTGTTCAATTTCAGTAATTATTTTTTTCATAATAAATCATCCTCTCAATTGTCTATATAATAAATTATACAATAATTATTTGAAATAAAACATCGAAATTCTGATTTATCAAACTAGTTTATTATTGTTTAAAAAATTTTTGCATCAAAGAATCATACAAATTTTCCATTTCTTTTAACGATTTTTCGGCTTCAAACTTTAATTTATCTATTCTTGTCACAAATTCAGCAAAAATGTTTTGTAATGAACATGGCGGAAGAATTGTATTAAAATTTCTTACATATTTTAAACTTATATTTTTTATTGTACTTTTTGTAGAATTTTGTTCTAGTTCATAAATAACTTTTTTATTTTTCAACAAATAATAAATGAATATTTTGTTTATATCCTTTTTTAAATCAATAAAACATACACTCTTTCCTAAAACTATCCTTTCATTATTATAGAAAGCTAGTCTTCCTAGTGTTCCATTAATTGATAAGAATACTGTATTTATTGATATTTCTTTAAAATACTTTTTATACTCTACTTTATTTACAAATTTTGTATTCTCTTGAATTACTATTTTACCTTCTGTCAAATTATTTCCATTAATAAACGGTATTGATCCATTAATATCGTATTTTGGTGTTCCGTGTAATCCATCTCCAATTTTATTAGTAATTTCTCCTTGTGTGACGTGATTACTAACAATTTCTTTCAATTCTATTCTAACCATAAAATTTCTCCTCCCTAAAACGTTGGTTTAAATCGGGATTTGATTAGTTCATCAAATAAAAATATCTGTTTCTTTTTATCTTCGATTATTTTTTGAGTCTTATTCAATATTTCTGATATTTTTAATTGTTCAGTTAAAGGAAATATTGGAATTTTAATTTTTTTTAATTTTTCCTTATTTAAAGTTTTTCCTTTTACAGCTTTATCAGTATACTTTAAAAAGTCAACTGATTCTAAAGCATAATATAAATATTCTGGAATCAAATATTTTAAATCCTTAATGTGAAATGCCGCAATTGCTTCATTTGTATATACTTCAGATTTTGTTATCGCTCTTTTTCCTATTGATAATTTAAAACTCATAATTACTGTATCTTTTGGAACTTTTTTTATTTTTGTATTCTCAATAGCTTCATTTGTTATTTTTTCTTTACTATTTACTATATATTTTTTATTCATATCTGATATTGCAATCCAAGTATGTTTTCCATTCCAATAATCAGAATTATTTCTTGATGGTGTTTTACCTAATTCAACATTTATTATTTTATCTATTTCAACATATTCCATCTATTTCACCAACTTTTCAAGTTCTTCCAAACCTAATGTTATCTCTTTTTCTAGTTCTTTTATTTTTCCAATAATAACTTCAGGCTTTTCATAAACAATTTCTTCATATTCTATTTCCTTGTATTTATTTATTGATAAATCATAATCATTTTGAATGATTTCTTCTTTTGAAACTAAGAAAGATTTTTCTGTTCTTTTTCTATCAGCTTCGTTCTCTAAGTTGGAAAATCTATTGATAATATCATCTATATCGTTGTCTTCTATTTTTGTTCTTTTATCATCTAATGAATACCCGTCTGCTTGCATATCATAGAACCATACCTTGTCTGTTCCCCCAACACCTGTTTTCGTAAATAACAATACAGCTGTACTTACTCCTGCGTATGGTTTAAATACTCCACTTGGCATCGATATTATTCCTTGCAAAATGTGATTTTCAATAATTTCTTTTCTCAGTTGCTTATGAGCATTACTGGCACCAAATAAAACTCCGTCAGGTACAATAACAGCACATCTTCCACCATTTTTTAAAATTCTTATCATTAATGCCAAAAATAATAATTCTGTTTTTTTAGTTTTTGTTATTTTTAATATATCATCAGCAACTGATTCTGCATCTAGCGAACCTTTAAAAGGAGGATTAGCAAGGACTAAGGTGTATTTTTCCTTATCTGTATTTGATTTTGCAAGTGAATCTTTATAATCTATATCTGGATTTTCTATGTCGTGTAACATCATATTCATTGTACCTATTCTAAGCATAGTTGTATCCATATCATTTCCATAAAACATATTATTTTGATAATGATTTTTCAACTCCTCAGAATTAAAAATTTCATTATGATTTTCCTTCAAATATTCACCCGCTCCAACTAAAAATCCAGAAGTTCCACAGGCAGGATCAATTATCATATCAGTAGGCACTGGTTTTACAAGTTTTACCATCATGTCAATAATATGTCTAGGAGTTCTAAACTGTCCATTTGTTCCAGAAGTAGCCAATTTAGATAACAAATATTCATATAAATTACCTTTTATATCTCCTTCTAAAGCCAAATCTTCAATTCCTGTAACAATTTTTTCCAGCATTTGTGGAGTTGGTATTTGAAATATCGCATCTTTCATGTATCTTGAAAATGATGAACTGGTATCACCATTTAAGTTTTTAATAAATGGAAATACTTCATTTACCATTGTATCGTACATTTTTTGTGCTTCTAATTCTTTAAAATTGCTCCATCTAAGATTTTGTTGTTCCTCGTCAAAAAATTTCTTAGGCTCTATTCCCAAAAGAATCGCATCTCTTTCAGCTCTTAATTGCTTATCATCCAATAATTTTATAAATATCAAATATGTAAACTGCTCTATTACAGATAAAGGATTTGTTATTCCCCCTGTCCAGAATATTTCCCATATTTTATCAATTTTATTTTTTAACTCTCCTGTTATTATCATATTTTTTCCTCTCTATTTTTTTTATTATCATTATCTGTTATCGTAACAACAATATTACCCTTATCAATGTCCTAAATTCATCATTAATGGAAAATCTCCTACTTCCAACTATTTTATACTGCTCCTTTATTTCATCAGTCAAAATACGGTTCTCAATTTCTTTCAAATCAATCCCCAGAACTCTTTCTATGAAACGTAACATTGCGTGTTCCGAAACAATTACCTTGTTTCCTTCCTTTAATCTTTTTAACTCTTCTTTTAATTGCCATTAAACCCGACTTTCTTTCTATAAAGCAATTTAAATACATTTAAAAAATATAAAAACTATACTAAATTTTAAAATAGTATAGCTTTATACAAAATTATTACTTATTCATACTATTGTATTCTTTTACAAGCTCGTTAAATGATTTGATAACGTTTTCTGGCGACCCTGTTTCATTTTCCAAGAAGAATTGATCTCTTAATGAAAATTCAGATATTGGTTTTTTTGCTTCAATTCTTTCCACAAGACTAGCCAGACTTGCTTTAAACCCGTCAGCTTCATCTACAAAACTGCTTAACTGATAATCTTTATAACCTTCTTTTTGCAGTTGTTTTTCATCTTTTACAGATTTATTAAATTCTGCTACCACATTAATCAATTTTTCCTGTAAACCCTTAAATTTGCCAGCATCTCCAGAAACTACATTTGCCCCAGTTAATTTTTGTCTGCTAATTTCATTTAGCACTTCTTCTCCCACACTCAAAATCATCATTCTGTTATACGCAATTGCTCTTCCTTCTTTTTGCAGTTGCTTAGCTTCCTTTTCCCTTTGCTCAACTATTTTTTTATCCATTTCTGTTCTAAATGCCAAAACTGCTACATCATATTTTTTTAGAATTTCTAAAAATTTTATATGAAATTCCTGAGCTTTCTTATAATTGTCACTTGTATAGTCTTTTCCAGAATAATAAGAATTCATATCATCTGCTAATGGTTTCAATTCTTTAAATACTACAAGTAAATTTTCCGAAGCCTTATCAAGTTCTGCCATTTTAGGTTTTGCCGGTATTGCTTTTTCCAATTCTGTTATAATATTCTTAACATCGTAAAAATCTGCATTTACACTTCCATCCGGCTTTTTAAATTGAGCTTCTGCACCAACTTCTTTAAAATAAGAATTAGCTGTCTTCTCAAAGCTGTGCAATTTATTATAAATTTCAATATACAAATTATATTTTTCAACTTCATTAACTTTCTTATTTGTTCCCCCAATATTTTTTAAGTCAGGCCCTTTATCCTTACCATTTCCTTTTTTTCCACACGAAATTACAAGTAACAGCATCAATAACGTTACTAATACTTTTGTTTTTTTCATTTTTATCGACTCTCTTTCTTTAATTTATTTTTTCTAAAAAAATCAAAAATTTTTATATTTTAATTTTTAATAATTATAAAATTTATTATTTGTAAGGTGTACTTTTCTCTGCAACTTCCATCTGCACTGAAATATCCTCTTCCTCATAATTAAAAACCCTTTCAATCCTATCCCTTAAAATTTTTAGATATTTTTCTTTGTATTCTTCATTTTTTCTCATCCTTACGGACATTTTCCCGGATCAACTATACATGCTCCTCCGATTAGTGCTGTCGGTGCCAATATCGCTGTTCCCAGTACCACCGCACAGGAATTTAACATTGTAATGCAAAGTATCAATAAAAATAGTAATTTCCATTTTTTTATAAATTTCATAAAATCACCTTTTGCTTATTTTTTAATTGTATCTAAAAACTCATCAAAACTATCAGAAATTGCACAAAAAAAGAATAATTCATAAATATTAATATACACTTCTCCTGTTCTTCTTTCAACGAATAACATAAATTCTTCATCTTCCGCAATTGGAATCAAATCTTCTTTTTTAAACTCTTCAATTTCTGTTTCTCCAAAGAACATTTTATACATTTGAAACCAATGTTTCTGCTCATTTTTTATTTCTTCATCTTCAAAAAACAATTTATTTGGAATATCTATTTCCATTTCATCAATATTGTATTTTTCATTTAACAGTTCGCCAACTACTTCCTTTTCCATCCCTGTAAGTATTGGCAAATATGAAAAACAGTAATCCTTTATTTCGTTAATTGTTTTTTTAGAAATTTTATATTTTGCACGATTTTTTATAGCTAAAGCATCAAATTTTTCAATTTCATCTTTATATTTTTTAATATTTATTTTATTCAAAAATTCTGAATTGAAATATTCTCTTTCTTCATTTTTCCTTTTCCAAGAATTTTCATAATCAATTATATTATTAAACCCTCAATTCCTCCCTATCCTCAACAATCTCATCCTTATATTTATCCAAAATCGGATTAATCTCATTCTTCACAAAATCCTCAGTCTGCTGCCCAGCAAATCCAGTATAATTAGCAGAAACTAAGATTCCTTCCATATCTTCTGCTTTCAGCCCTAATCTACCGTCTTTTATAATTCTGTCAATTAGTCTGTTAGGATTTCCGTTCAATTTAATTTCCTTTGTTTCTTCCATCGAAAGTTCTCTTATAATTTCATGTACTTCCTGTCTATCCATCCCTTTTTTTACCGATTCCATAATAATATTTTCAGTCGCCATAAATGGTAATTCCTTCTGAATATTCGCTTCTATTACTTTTGGATAAACAACAACTCCATCTATAATGTTAAGCCATATAATTAAAATTGCATCAACTGCCAAGAATGCTTGTGGAATTGAAAGTCTTTTACTTGCCGAATCATCTAGCGTTCTTTCAAACCATTGTGTTGCAAAAACTAGTGCACCTGTTTGTGAGCTTGAAATTACATATTTTGCAAGTGATGAAATTCTTTCACTTCTCATCGGATTTCTCTTGTAAGCCATCGCACTTGAACCAATTTGATTTTTTTCAAATGGCTCTTCCAATTCCTTCAAATGCTGTAATAGTCTAAAATCATTCGTAAATTTGTGAGAAGATTGAGCAATGTTTGACAATAAGTTCAAGATTTGTGCATCTACTTTTCTATCATAAGTCTGTCCTGAAACACCTTGTTTTTTGCTAAACCCAGCTTTTTCAGTAACCAATTCATCCAACTGTTTTACTTTTTCAAAATCTCCTTCAAACAATTCTTTAAAGCTAGCTTGAGTCCCAGTAGTCCCTTTAACTCCTCTAAATCTCAAGTTTTCAAGTCTAAATTCCAGTTCCTCAAAATCAAGAAGCAAAGAATGAAGCCACAATGTCGCCCTTTTTCCAACAGTTGTAAGCTGTGCCGCCTGAAAATGTGTAAATCCTAAAGTTGGCAAATCTTTATATTCCAATGCAAAATCTCTCATTTTTTCAATCAAAGTAAGCATTCTTCTTTTAACAACAAGTAATCCTTCCTTAATTTGAATCAAATCAGTATTATCTCCAACATATGCACTTGTTGCTCCCAAGTGAATGATTTTTCTTGCATTTTTCGCCTGTTCCCCATAAGTATGCACATGAGCCATCACATCATGTCTTAACTTTTTCTCAAACTCAGCTGCAACTTTAAAATCCACATCATCCTTAAATTTTTTAAGTTCCGCAATTTGCTCATCTGTAATAAAATCAAGCCCAAGTTCCTTCTCAGCCTCAGCCAAATTTATCCACAATTTTCTCCAAGTTCTAAACTTAAACTCAGGCGAAAAAATGTGTAACATCTCCTTACTAGAATATCTTTCCGCCAACGGATTTGAATATATACTCATATTTTCCATTTCTAATTCCTCCTACTTGTTTTTATTTTTTATTTATTTTTTTCTCAAATCAAAACATTCCACTTTTATCTTGAAAGGCTCTTTACATGTTTAGTTCACAATTGTAATCAAATTCTTTTATAACTTTTTATTTATTTCTATATACAGGTGTACATATATTAACTATCTCCTTTTCTTCAGGATACAATGTTACATCAAAACAATCTTTTTTTATAGAAATTTTTTCACTATACTTTTCATATGCAGTATTATAAAAATTCATGATAATAAATTTTAAGAACTGATACGGTGTTAATGCAGAAGAAACTGGAATCCTACAATTTTTATATTGACCTATTGTAAAATGTGATACTGGATGAATAATCGGACTAGATACTTTTTCACTAATATCAAAATCAAATCTCAACGGAACTGTAACTATTCTTTTATCTAGAATATCATTATAAATCTCATCTTCATAATATATTTCTGATTCATTTTGAAATAACTCTAAATCAGGGGCTGGGAAAAAACTTAATCTGTGATTTTCTATTTTTTTATTTTTAAAACGATATTGCATATGAATCAAGGCTCCATCTATCATTTTCATATTAAATATTCTTTGTTCGCATAATATTCTATACATTTCTTGATACGGTATATTCTTTAAAAAAATAGAACTATTGTTATTACAATTGGCAATATTTATTTCTTCAATCTTTCCAGGATGATTTTTTATCGACGGAAAATTTTGATCTTCACAAAGTGTAATTTCAATCATTTCTCTAGTCAAGTCATTAATATGCTTAAATACATCTTTTGCTGTCAACATAAAATTTTATTCTCCTTTTTCTAAAAGATTTATAAGACGCTCAATTTGTTCTTTGTTTAAGTCATCTTTAAAAATTTCTTTGTTTTCCAATCTATTAATTAATTCCCTCACATATAGTCTGCTTTTTCTTATTTCATTTTTTTCTCCTTCGCTTACATCTCTATTAATGATGTTCATCTTTTTTCTCTGTGATTTATCAGGATATATAAAATCTAAGGTGAAATTATTATTTTTTATTTTAGTATACTCTTTGATTAATTTTTTCATATCTTCACCTACACCCAAGATTCTAACCCAAGCCTTACTTCTTGTTATAGCTGTAAATAATTGATTTCTGATTTTGGCTAAATTATACATCGAATCATAACATGACTCAGCATTAATTATATATACCATAGCTGCTTCATTTCCTTTAGCTCTGTAAATTCCTGAAAAAGCTATAGAATTATCATTTTGAGAAAAAAATACATCTGGAGTTGTATCTACACCTGTGGTGTGAGAATTTATCCCTTGTTCGAAAAGTATACTTCGAATTGGTCCTACTGCTTTTTTAGTTGTTAAAGGATCAGGATTAATGATAATTATATCATCCGAACGTAGCTCATCTTTAGTTAAATTAATTTTTATTTGCTCAGCTACCCATAAATCTTGCTCTTCTTTAGTATCAAAAACTTTAAATTGAATTAAATCATCAATATCTGAATGAGCTTCTAAAAATTTTGGGCTACTTTCTGATGTCCTTTTCAGTACAACATGTTGTCCATCTTCCAATTCTCCTTGTTCTATTTCATAACCTATATCTAACCATAAAGAATTTTGTTCAAACATTTGAATTAGTCCAAAATCAGAATATATTCCAAATCCTAAGGCATGTGCTGTAACCAATGTTGGTCTTGAATTTCTATAACATTTTTCAAGAATAATATCTTGTTGAGGTTCACCTTCTTTGGAAATACCAAACTTTACTTTGGGAGTTCCATTTTCTAAATTTCCAAAGATTTTTTCAGGTGATGGTAATGATTGCATTCTTAAATTTTGTAATTCATCATACGCATAAACTAATCTTTTGGGACTTTTTAACATTTCATAACACATTTTTAAAAAACTTGGTGAGAAATCTTGCGCTTCATCAATCAAAATAACATCAAAAGTCTCTACTATAGTATTTTCAACTTCTGATAATGCTTTTTCACATATTTCTCCAAAAGGATCTTTTATTCCATACATATTTCTAGCTGTTATATAATCAAAATAGGGAACATTATTCAAAAAGCAAAAAGTATAATATATACCATTATTTTGCCCACCTCTTGAAGAACCCCAAGCATGTATAATTTGTAATTTTTCCCAATTAGGTTCTTCATTTGTTTGTTCTATATAAAAAGTATTAATTAATTTTCTTAATTCTCCCTTTAAAGATCTTGTATTAAAAGTTATTGCAATTTTCCATTCAGGGTGTTGAGCATGTAAATATGCTGCTTTTAATGCTAGAACAATAGTCTTTCCTGAGCCAGCTAATCCACGTATTCTTTGAACACCTTGAACTGTTTCTATTACTGCTTGACTTTGGCGATTATCCAAATTAGCAATTGAATCTTCTAAAGCTTGTAATTTAGCTCCTTTAGAATAAATATTTGAAATTTCTCTTCTTTTTTTACCTTTTCTAATAGTTGATACATATTGAAGTGCAGAAATTAATTTAGTGTAGTAATCCGAATTTTCTGAATTTAATTTTTTAATAAATTCTTCTAAATTATTGTTATTACATAATGGATAATCTTCATTCAAATCTTTCAAGTTTTTTACAAATGGAGCAAATGTTATTACATTTATATCCACACACAATTTTCTTTTGTTCATTAATTCTTTATATCCTCTTAATTTTGCTTCAACTTTATTTGCACAATCATCTTGAATATTTTGATAATTATCTATATTTTTGTTTTCTATTAAGTTAAAAATAACTAATCCTTTATCTTTTGAAATCCAAAGTGCATCTATAGAGTATGCACCTTCTACTGTTCCTATAATAGGATACCCTATATACAATTCTCCTTGAAATTGATTATTATTTTGAAAATATTCTTTTAATTTTTCGCTAGCTAATGGTTTATTAGTTGCACCCATTATTATATTTACCATAGTAAACTCTCCCTTTTATAAAAATTAATTATTAAAGTATTAAAATTATAACTGTACATCTTTAATTCTATTTCACAAATTCTCCCAAATCATATCTATAAATATTCTGACTTCTTTCAGGCCCCACCGAAATCATAGAAATCTTACATTTTAATTTTTTCTCAATGTATTCAACATATTTTTTACAATTTTCTGGCAAGTCTTCGTAATTTTTTATTTGAGTAATATCTTCTTTCCAACCATCTAATTCATCGTAAATTACTTTCAAATCTTTAGATTTTCTCAAGTTTCCAGGATATGAATAACAAACTTTTCCATCAATTTCATAACCAACCGCTACTTTTATTTTTTCAAATCCTGTCAATACATCCAGTTTTGTCAACACAATATCTGTCAATCCATCAATTAACACTGCATATTTCCCAATTACTAAGTCAAGCCATCCACATCTTCTTGGACGTCCTGTTGTTGCTCCAAATTCATGTCCTACTTTTCGTAAAGTTTCTCCATCTGCGTTTTCTAATTCTGTTGGGAAAGGTCCTTCTCCCACTCTTGTTGTGTAGGCTTTCATAACTCCTAGCACTCTTGAGATTTTTGTTGGGGCGACTCCTGTTCCGACTGTTACTCCACCAGATGTCGGAGATGATGAAGTTACGTAAGGGTAAGTTCCGTAGTCAATGTCAAGCATTAGTGCTTGAGCCCCTTCAAAAAGCACCACTTTTCCATTTTCTATTCCTTCATTGATTTCTACAACTGCGTCTATTATTCTAAATTTTATTTTTTCCGCAAGTTTCATAAATTTTTCATAAAGTTCTTCCAAATCAAAAGTTCCTTTACCGTATCTAACCAGCATATCATTTTTTTCATTTACGTTCCAAGTAAGTTTATCCCTAAATCTTTCAGGCTCCAACAAATCTCCGATTCTAATCCCATTTCTAGCAATTTTATCAATGTAGCAAGGCCCAATTCCTCTTTGAGTTGTACCAATCTTATTTTCTCCCATTGCTTCTTCTTTTGCTTTGTCAATTTCAATATGATAAGGCATTATAATATGGGCTCTTTCGTCAATGTAAAGATTATCCAGCTTTTTTCCTCTTTTTTCGAGCTCATCAATTTCCGTCAATAATACTTCAATATCAACAACAACTCCAGCCCCAATTATACATTTTCCAGCCGAGTTAATAATTCCAGACGGCAATAAATGCAAAATAAATTTTTCATCATTTACAACGACAGTATGCCCAGCATTATTCCCACCTTGAAACCTAACTACATAATCTGCTTTTGGAGACAGTACATCGATTATTTTACCTTTTCCTTCATCTCCCCATTGCGTTCCCACAATTACAAAAGTATTATTTCCCATATTTCATTCCTCCCAAATTTTTAGAATTTTCTTACTCTTTTAAAAAACTGAATCGTAAAAACCTAAAACATCTACCTTACTAAAATTTTATCTTTTACTATTTATTTTACTATATTTATTAGTTTTTTTCAATTAATTTGAACCTTTTGAAAAAATAATTTTTACAAAAAAATAGAAGTCATCTTATTTTGCAAAAACAACTCCTATTAATCAATTTTTATTTATTTTTTATCAATTTATTTCCCTTCAAAATAATCAAGCACTTCCAATAAATTATCAAATCTTTTATAAACCAATTTTTCAATTTCCTCTGTCGGTTTCAACTTATCTGGCACCATAATTGGAAATGTCCCGGCCGCATGTGCCGCTCTTATTCCGTTGAACGAATCCTCAAATACTACCGTTTTCTCAGGAGATGCCCCAGCTTTTTTGGCACTTATTAAAAATACTTCTGGATCAGGTTTCCCGTGAACAACATCTTCTGCAGTTATTAAATGGGAAAAATATTTTCTTACATCCTTTCCTTCTGTCAATGCTTCTGCCAAATGTAAATCCGATGAAGTAGCCAATATCATCTGTTTATTATTTTTCTTCAAAAATTCAAGCAATTCCAATGCACCAAGTTTTAACGGAACTTCCCCTTTTTCAGCTTTTTCCAATATATGATCCTTAACTGTCCCCATCATTTCATCATACGGAAATTCCTCACCCAGTGCTTCCTTAAACAATATTCTTGCTTTATCATTTGTAACGCCTGTCGTTTTTTCCACAATGTCATTTGTTATCGTGTAACCCTTTTTTTTAGCCACTTCACGTCCATATTCCACATAAATAGTTTCTGTATCAAAAAGCAAACCATCCATATCAAACAAAAATAATTCTATTTCATCAAAAAATTGTTTCCCCATTGACTTACTCCTTATCTAATCATATTTTTTTATTTTTTTCTCTAAAACTTTAATCTTTTTGTTTCCAAAAATTTTTTAATCCTAATAAAACTAAACTCGAAAGTTATGGCTAAGAAATTCAAACTTTGAATTTACTCAACTTTTATTAGTTTAATTTTGAATATATTGCTAAATTTTTTTCATTGAAACACTACATCAAAAAAACTAATATAAACTAAATCAAAAAAATATTTATAAAAATATAGCAGCCTTATTTGAAAGACTGCTAAAACTTTATATTGTACTTTTATTTACTGATTTCACTTTTTGTAAAAAGTTTTTATTTTTTGATCCAAGGCATAAGTTTTCTTAATTCAGCCCCAACTTTTTCTACACCGTGATTTGCAAATTCTGCTCTTTTTTCTTTTAAGAATGGTTGTCCCGCTTTTGAGTCAGCCAGGAAGTCATTTGCGAATTTTCCTGATTGGATATCTGTTAATACTTGTTTCATAGCTTCTTTTGTTTCAGCAGTTATGATTTTTGGCCCTGTGATGTAATCTCCATATTCAGCAGTATTTGAGATTGAGCTTCTCATTGTAGCCAGTCCACCTTCATAAATCAAATCTACAATAAGTTTCATTTCGTGTAAGCATTCAAAATAAGCATTTACAGGATCGTATCCAGCTTCTGTCAATACTTCAAATCCTACTTTCATAAGTTCTACTACTCCACCACACAATACAGCTTGTTCACCAAATAAATCTGTTTCTGTTTCTTGCTTGAATGTAGTTTCAAGGATTCCTGATCTTCCTCCACCAATAGCTGATGCCCATGCTTTGGCAACTTCCATTGTATCTCCTTTAGCATCTTGATAAACAGCTACTAGACAAGGTACTCCGCTTCCTTCTTGGAAAGTTCTTCTTACCAAGTGCCCAGGCCCTTTTGGTGCAACCATAAATACGCTTATATCTTCTCTTGGAACAATTTTTCCAAAATGAATATTAAATCCGTGTCCAAATGCGATATATGCCCCTTCTTTCAAGTTTGGTGCAATATCAGCCGCATATACATCAGCCTGAATTTCATCTGGAATCAAAATCATAACTATATCCGCACCTTTTACAGCATCTGCAGTTTCTTTTACTGTAAATCCTGCTTCAGTAGCTTCATCCCAAGATTTTGAACCTTTTCTAAGTCCAACAGTTACATCAAATCCACCTTCTCTCAAATTTAGAGAGTGTGCATGCCCTTGCGAACCATATCCCAATACAGTAATTTTTTTACCTTCCAATTTGCTCAAATCACAATCAGCATCATAATAAACTGTTGTTCCTAAAATATTTCCTGCCATTTTTTATCCTCCTATATTTTGTATGTATATATTATACACTTTTTAAAAATATTTGCAAATATTTCTTTTTAATGTAATGATATATTTTATATATTTTTGAATCATTTGCCTTTTTATATAAATCGAAAAATAGATTACAAAATTTTATTTGCTATTTAATAATTTCTAATATATTATTAATAATATGTTATTATCAAAAAAAGGAAAAAATTTTTACTGAGTGTTTACATACGCATCCTTCACTTTACACGCCTTTACATCTCCCGAATTTAGAACAGCCCTAAACTCCCATTTTTTATTTTTATCAATGGAGTCAGTGCTATCCACAGCATCTCCGACTTTTGTTCCCTTTTTATCAAAGCAAGGGATTTCAATAGTAACATTTTCCTTTCTGCTTCCACTATTTGTTAAAACTCCTGTTACAATTGTCGTATTTCCATCGTTTTCAACTTTCGCCTTAGAAAATTTATACTTAACGCCTTTTGCATTAATTTCTCCATCATTTCCGCCGATTATTCCGCCAATAATATTCCCAGTTGTCTTAATTACAGCACCAGTAACAGTTCCCGCTGCCTTAATCGTACCTCCAGCGATACTTCCTGCCGCTCCAACAACTCCGCAAGATGACAGAACTAAAGCTGTTCCCATTATCATTAATATTTTTTTCATAATTTATAAATCCTTTCAATATTTTTTATGCTTATAATACAGTAAAATTACTTTAAAACTGAATTTAAAAATATTTTATTGCAATATCAGCATATTTCAAGTATTCTAACATTAAAATTATATATTTCTATTTTTTTATAAATATTTTTTACTTTAAAACTTACAAATATTTACCAGCTTCCTTAATACTCAATTTTGACATTTTTTCTTCATTTTCTTCAATAAAATTTTTTACCCATTCAGAATTAGTCTTACTATAATCTCTCAATGCCCAGCCTATTGCCTTATTAATAAAAAATTCAGTCTGTTCCAAATTATTCTTTAAAATCTTTTCCAGTAATTCAGTATTTGTTTTTTCTTTTCTCAAAAGCTGATGATCAATGGCAATTCTTCTAAGCCAAATATTTTCATCAAGACTCCATTCCAGCAATATTTTATTCACATTTGAATTCTTTAATGCCAAAGCTCCTATTGTCATATCTAAATTGTCTATCGTATCCCACCACGATTTTTTCAAGATTAACCATTTAAACTTCGGAATATCATCTATCGTCAATTTGTCCTTCATATTTTTCAAATAATCAGCTGCAACATACTGAAATTCCCTGTACTCATTTTCCCAACATTTATTTACAAATTCCCAGTCAATTTTTTCTTCATTCTTGTATTCTTTAAAAAAATTTTTTAATATTTTCCGTCTTTCCGGTGTCTTAATTCCAATATGTTCAAATTTATTGAGCATATATTTTGACATTCTTTGAGCCTGTTCTTCATTTTTATGCTGAATCATTTCTTCATAAAGTTTATTAAAATCCATAAGTTTCCTCTTTTTTCTTTTTATTAAAAATATTAATTTCTATTAATTACAAAATTCTAATTTTTAGATTTTAACCCTTAAGGAAAATAAAATGGGCTATTCTCCTGAAGTATGTTCTATAATATTATAGTTTAATGCAGAGTGTAGCTATATAGTCATTTCCATAACGTGATAATCTATGTCTTTTGTCACACGATTCATAAAAATCTATCATAGCGAGACCATTTTTAAGTTGTCCTCTAATCTGAGTTTCTAAGGTATGGCTAAATTCATATCCATATTCTGGATT
>NZ_KI519449.1:33889-44063 GCF_000482505.1 Leptotrichia trevisanii DSM 22070 | reverse complement strand
GCTAGCTCTGCTAAAATGGAAAAACGTGGTTCAAAAGCGCTCAGATACGCTTTATACAATGCTGCAAGACTAACCAGTATCTACTGCCCTGTATTTAAGGAACATCTTGCCAGAAAACGTTCTCAAGGTAAACATTTTAATGTTGCCATATCTCACGTTGTTAAAAAATTAGTCAGAGTTATTTACCATTTACAAACTAAAAACGAACTTTTTAAAAATATCATTAATTAATCATTTGAATAATTTAAATTATTAAATTATCTATTTTGTTATGCAAAAATTTACATAAATTCTTCAAAAAAAATTTTTTGTTTTTTTTTGAAAAAAAACTTGACATTATATAGTTAGTCTTTTTGCTAATTTTATTAATTTTCCGCTTAAATTCTACTCTCCTAAATAAGCCGCAATAACTTCCTTATTATTCTGAATTTCATCAGGCAGTCCAGAAGCAATAATTTTTCCAAAATTTAGCACATAAAGCCTTTCACAAATTCCCATTACCAAGTCCATATCATGCTCAATTAACAGGATTGCAATTTTAAATTTATTTCTTATAAAGCTGATTGTGTTCATTAATTCTTTAGTTTCATTCGGATTCATTCCTGCTGCTGGTTCATCCAATAGCAATAATTTGGGATTTGTTGCCAAAGCCCTTGCTATTTCCAATTTTCTCTGCTGTCCATAAGACAAGTTTCCAGCTGTAATATTTTCCATTTCAGCCATATCAAAAATATCCAGTAAATCAAGTGCCTTATCTGTTATTTCTTTTTCTTCCTTCCAAAATCTGGGAAGCCTAAAAATCGCTTCAAAAGTGTTATATTTCATACTGCTGTTAAGTGCCATCTTTACATTGTCAAGCACCGTTAATTCCTTAAACAGCCTTATATTCTGAAAAGTTCTGGCAACTCCCAAAGCAACTATTTGTGGAGTAGTTTTTTTATTTATACTAATCTGATTTATAGAAATATCCCCATCAGTAGGCTTGTAAACACCTGTCAGCAAGTTAAATATTGTCGTTTTCCCAGCTCCATTTGGCCCAATCAGTCCAATCAGCTCACCTTCCTTAATTTCAATATTAACATCGTCAACAGCTCTTAATCCACCAAAAGATATTCCCAAATCTGTCGTTTTTAATAATGACATATTTTTATCTCCTATTTTACTTCATTTTTATATTTATCAAAAATATTTAATTTTAACTTTCACTTTTCTCATTCTTATTATTTCTATAATTTCTAATCCGGTTAATTCTTCTCTTTGTCCCCGCAAATGTAAATTCCTTAGTTCCAAAAATTCCTTTTGGACGGAAAATCATTAACGAAATCAATATAATCGCATAAACCAAGTATCTAAACTGTGAAACATCTCTCAATCTTTCATTCAGCAAAGTCAAAATTGTCGCAGCAACAATCGCTCCCGTGATACTTCCAAGTCCACCAAGCACCACCATAACAAGAATTTCTATTGAGAATAAAAATCCAAATTTATCAGGCGTCAAAATTCCGATATTATGAGCAAACAGTGATCCTCCAACTCCAGCAAAGAATGCTGAAAAGGCAAATCCATAAAGTTTTACACGATTTAACCCAATTCCAATATTTTCTGCAGCAATTTCATCTTCTCTAATTGATAAAATTTCTTTTCCTTTTCGAGAAGTCATTGCCATTGTGATTATAATAATTGAAATAACTACGATGAAATATGTGTTTGAGAAATCCAAGATTGTTGGGATATTGTTAAGTCCAGTCGCTCCTCCCAAGAAGTCCAGATTTTGAATAATATATTTTATAATTTCTCCAAAGGCAAGTGTAATAATCGCTAGATAATCCCCTCTTAACCTAAGCGTGCTCCCACCAACAAAAAATCCAAACACAGCTGCAACCAGTCCACCAAATAATGACACAAGAACTAACTGTAAAAATGGCGGCAAATTATAGTTTACCAGTATCTTTGAAATAAATGCCGCTGAATATCCACCAATTGCAATAAATCCAGCCTGTCCTAAATTAAGCTGTCCCATAAGTCCGACTGTTATATTCAGACTTACTGCAAATAAAACGAAAATCAAGATATTTATATAAATTCCCTTTGTATAACTGAAAGCATCATTTGGATCAAAAGTAAAACTCAAAACGATATAAAGTGCAATTATCGAAATAAATGTAACTACATAATTTTTTACATTCAATTTATTAAAATAATTTAAGTTTTGCCATTTATATTCTTTTGTTTCTTTATCATTTTTATTATTTTCATTTTGTTTTTTTTCTGTTTTATTTACATCTTCTGTTTTTATATCTTTATTATTTTTTCCCATTTTCCCATTTTCCTCCTTTCCAATTATACTTTTTCCTTCATATTCTTTCCAAACAGTCCATTTGGTTTAAAAATCAATATTAATATTAACACACCAAATACAATGGGATTTGCCCAAGTTGTAAGTGATGATCCTTTCACATACGCCTCAAGAAGTCCCAAGACATATCCACCAACCATAGCTCCCGGAATACTTCCAATTCCACCAAATACAGCTGCAATAAACGCCTTCAGTCCTGGCAGCATTCCCATATAGGGCTCAATTTGCGGATAAACAATCGCATATAATGCTCCACCTAATGCACCAAGTCCGGATCCAATTGCAAATGTTATGGCAATAGTCCTGTTTACATTAATTCCCATAAGCTGTGCTGCTCCTGTATCCTGTGAAACCGCCCTTGTCGCTTTTCCCAGTTTTGTGTTTTTAATAAACAGGTTCAAGGCAATCATACAAATTGATGTAACTGCTATTACAAATATTGTAAGCATACTGATATGCAAAAATCCTAAACTGATTTTATTATTATTTGATAAAAATGCTGGTATATATTTCTGATCAATAACTTTTGGATTTGCACCAAATATTATAAGTGCCAGACTTTCCAATAAAAAGCTCATTCCAATTGCTGTTATAAGTGCTGAAATTTTAGGTGCATTTCTAATTGGACGGTATGCAAAAAAGTCGATTACAACTCCAAGAATAGCACACAAAACAATTGACAAAACAATAGCCACAATTAATGGCATCCCGTGTGACACGGCAATTAAAGTTGCATAAGCCCCCACCATAAGTATATCCCCATGTGCAAAATTTATTAATTTAACGATACCATAAACCATTGTATATCCCAACGCAATCAGGGCATAAATACTTCCAGTCTGCAGTCCGTTAATCGTTTGTTCAATAAAACTCTTTAACATATTTAAAAACTCCTCATACTTTTTACTTTAATACGCTTTATTTTTCATTCATATACTTAGGCAACTTTAAAATCATACTCTTCCCCTATAATTAAATATAATCTTAAAGTTGCTTACGTATATTTACCCAAATCAATTTTCTTCTTTCTAGATAAAAAAAGTTCCAGACTGTTAGAAGAAAGAAAACTTCTCCTAACAACCGAACTTTATAATAATTATTTTCAAATTATTTGTTTATTTATTTTTAGAATTTTTCTTTTAATGCAAGTTTTCCATCTTTTACTTCGATAAATGTAACTTTTTTCTCAGGATTTCTTTCTGCATCATATTTTAATGAACCTGTAACCAAAGTCCCATCAAATTTTTTGATTGCTTCTTTTATTGCATCTTTTGAAGATAAATCAGAAACACTTTTCAATGCAGTTTCCAAAATAGTTCCTGTGTCATATCCTAAAGCAGCAAAAATAATTGGATCCATTTTGTATTCATTTTTGTATGCAGTAATGAATTTTTGTACATTTTGATCAGGATCATCCGGTGCAAACTGACTTGCAAAAATTGCTCCATTTGCAACTTGCCCAAAGTTAGTCTGGATTCCATCCCATCCATCTCCACCTAAAAACTGAGCGTTTATTCCAAGCTCTTTTGCTTGTGTCAAAATAAGTCCAATTGTGTTGTAATAATCTGGTACAAAAATTACTTCAGAATTGTATCCCTTTACTTTTGTAAGCAATGCTCTAAAATCTTTGTCATCAGCAGTATATTGTTCTTCTTTTACTTGGATTCCTTCTTTTGCAGCTTGTTCCTTAAATGCGTTAGCAAGCCCGACAGAATAGTCGCTTCCTGTATTAGTTAAAACCGTAATATTTTTATAACCTTTTGCTTTTGAATATTTTGCAACGACAACTCCTTGATAAGGATCTGTAAATGTAGTTCTATAAACAAAATCTTTTCCCTTTGTGATGTCAAATGCAGTTCCAGTCGCTGTAATCATAGGAATTTTTGCCTGTTGTGCAAGTGGTGCAATTGCAAGAGATGGCCCAGATGTAACTTCTCCTACAAAAATATCAATTTTATCCTGTGAAACCATTTTTTTGAAGGCATTAATTGCTTCCTGCACATCACCTTTACTATCTGCTTCCACGATTTCAATTTTTTTACCATTAATTCCACCGGCAGCGTTTATTTCCTTTACTTTCAATTTAAATCCATTTATTGTACTTGTTCCATATTGTGCCACATTTCCAGTTAATGCTCCTATAACACCAACTTTTATAACATTTTTGTCCTTAGACGCCTTTGCTCCACAGCTCAGTACGAATAATGCCAATAATGAAACTAAAAATAATATTTTTTTCATCGTTATTTTCTCCTTCACTATTTTAGTCATTTGTAAAAGTCTAAAATTTCTAATGATTACAATGCTTTTACAGTTCTAATTTTTACTATTTTCTCCAGTATTTTTGCTATAAAATTTTAATATTTTAGATAAAAATACTGTATTTATTAAGTTTTTATATTATTACTTTTACAATCGCCTATATTTTATTTCTTTATAAATATTTTATTTAATTTTTTAAATTAAAATTTTTCTTTTAGTGTAAGTTTTCCACCTTTTACTTCAATAAATGTAACCGCTTTTTCAGGATTTCTATCAGCATCAAATTTTAACTTTCCAGTAATTAAATCAATGCCGCTAACAGCATTTATAGCTTCTTTTATAGATGTACCTGTTAAATCTTTTGCAGATTTTAATGCAGTTTCCAAAATTTCCACTGTATCATATCCAAGTGCAGCAAACATTATTGGTTCCTTGTTAAATTTAGCTTGATAGTCCTTCATAAATTTCTGAACATTTTCAGCCTTATCCTCTGGAGAAAATTGACTTGCAAAAATAGCACCTTCTGCAACTGCTCCAAAGTTAGTCTGAATTCCGTCCCATCCATCTCCACCAAAATATTGAGCAGTTATTCCCAAATCTTTTGCCTGAGAAATAATCAGTCCAATCGTATTGTAATAATCAGGTATGAAGATAGCCTGAGGATTTTGTCCTTTTACTTTTGTCAAAATCGCTTTAAAATCTTTATCATCATTTGTATATTTTTCTTCAGTAATTTTTATTCCATCTTTTTCAGCTTGTTCCTTAAATGCGTTAGCAATTCCTACAGAATAGTCATTTGAAGAATTTGTTAAAATTGCAATTGATTTTACACCTTTTGATTTTGCATATTTTGCAGTTGCAGTCCCTTGATAAGGATCTGTAAATGTAGTTCTAAATACAAAATCTTTTCCTTTTGTAACATCAAGACTTGTAGCAGTTGCCGAAATTAAAGGTACTTTTGCACTTTGAGCAAGCCCTGAAATAGCTTGTGAAGTAGATGACACAACTTCCCCAATTACAACATTCACTTTATCCTGTGAAACCATCTTCTTAAACGCATTCACCGATTCCTGAACATCACCTTTACTATCCGCAATAACAAGCTCGATTTTTTTCCCATTAATCCCACCTGCATTATTAATAGCCTCAACTTTCAGTTCAACACCTTCTTTTACAGCCGTTCCATACTGTGCATAATTCCCTGTAAGTGGTGCAATGACACCTATTTTTATAACATTGCTATCAGCAGCTTTTTTCCCACAGCTAATAATAAAAATGGTGACTAACAACATCATCAAAAATAATTTTTTCATATCCTTAACATCCTTTCCCTATTTTAAATACTCAAAGCATAGTCAAAACTAAAACATACTCAAACTTCTCAAAAATCAAACTATGCAAACCAAATAAAACAAAATTTAATTGAAATATTTTAAACTTTTAAGTTCGGTTTTAAAGTGATCTCACCATATTATATACCATAGTTTTTTATTGATTAAATACAGACTATAACTTTATTATATGTTTATTATTATACCATAAAAGGATAAAGAAATGAAATTTTTTTTGAAAAATTCCAAAAAAAAACTATCACAAACGTGATAGTAAAAAATATTTTAAATTAATAAATATTTATTTTTTTATATTCAATTTATAGATTATCTTATATTAGTTTCCTAAATTGAAGTCATAACCTACACCAAGAGTTACTCTCTTGTAGTCAGCATTGTATTTAGATTTAACACCTACAGGCCCTTCATATTCATATTTACCTTTGTTTTCTTTATACATAAGTTCTACGTTTACGTTGTTGTTGATATTAAGTCCTCCACCTACACCGTAGTATGCACCATTTTTAGCTTTGTATTTACCCAATCTTCCGTAATCGTGGTTTCCATTATTAAATGAATATCCTAAATCACCTTTAATGTAAGGTTTAACAACTGTTTGAGTGTCAAATGTATATTTAGCAGTTCCATATACAGGGAATGAATTATAATTTTTCAAGTTTTGTCCAGAAACTTTATCTTTTAAGTCTTTGTGGAATTGGAAAGCTGTACCTCCACCTAATTCTAATCCAGGAGTTACTTCATATCTGTATTCAGCACCAATTTCCCCTGAACTGTTTTTAACTTTTTGATTTTTAAAATTCTTTCCATAATGATATTTTCCACCAAAATCTATTCCACCTTTAGCTTCAATTTTTCCAGCATCTGCAAATGAAGCTGCTCCCAAAACTAAAAATAAACCAATTAATGTTTTTTTCATAATCAATCACCTTTCTTTTTCAGAAATCTCCTTCGATTTTTATTTTTTTATTTTAACATCCAAAAATGCTTCCATCTCTGATGTTACTTAATTATACCTCATAGTTCTTATAAATCAATTTTTATACATTTATATTTATCTTTGAGTAAAAAAATATTAATAAACAGCTCTAAATTCTATTCCATTTTTAAAGTCTTCTCCTGGTGTATTACATTGTGAATCTTCCATTTTATTTTCATAAACACAATAAAAATGGTTACCAATAAATTTTTAATGTATTGAAATAAATAGAAACAGATTAAGACAGGATAAAACTGCAAAGTACCATAAACAAAAGAAAAAAAGTGCAATTCAGCATAAACACTGATTTGCACTATATATCATATTTTTAGCTATTCTAATGGTGCCCACGCATAGTTATTCCGCTAAAAATGGATATTTGAAAGATAAAAGTTGTCAGTAAGTTGCCAGTAATATTCAGTTACTTTTTTAAAATTTTTTTTCATAAAAACTTCAAATTCTTACTATAATTTAAATTTTTTATAGTAAATCTATTTTAAAATTTTAAGTTATATTTTATTTCAAAATAAAAATAAAATTATTCTAAATTACAACGTAATTTCAAATATTTTAGTAAAAGACTAATTACAGATTTCTAAACAATAAACTTATGAAAATTTTAAAAATATATAAAAATATGTGATAAATATTACAAATTAATAATAAATATAAATAATTATAAAAGCATAAAAATAGATATAATAAAATTATTTTTTTGAATAAAAATCAATACAATGTATTTAAAATTTTATAATTATTTCTTGCGTTTGTCCTGTAGATTCTATTATTTAAATGAAAAAAATTTATAAATATGCTATAATTAAGAAAATATAAAATTTTATAATTATCAAATTAAGGAGGATTTTTATGTCAAAAAGACAAGTTTTTTTTAGTTTTCATTACACTAATGATAATTGGAGAGCAGGACAAATTCGTAATATGGGAAAAGTAGATGGAAGTTCTACTTTTTCAGATAATGATTGGGAGGAAGTAAAAGAAAAAACGGACAATAAAATTAAAAAATGGATTGACAAACAACTAAATCTACGTTCTTGTTTAGTTGTTTTAATAGGACAAAAAACCGCAAACAGAAAATGGATAAATTACGAAATTAAAAGAGCTTATGAATTGAACAAAGGAATTGTTGGTATTTATATTCATAAACTAGAAAACTCTTCAGGTATACAAGATAAAAAAGGAAATAATCCTTTTGATTATATTCCATTAAATAAAAATGATGAAAAACTTTCTAAATACGTCAAATGTTTTGATTCAATTTATCCTTTTAGTAAAGATGTATACAATGATATAAAAAATAACATTGAAAATTTAATTGAAGATTGCATTAAGAATAAACCTTCAACTTGGCAAAATTGATGAAAGAGGAAGAGAGAAATTCTCTTTTCCTTACTGTCTAATTATTGTATAATCAAAATTTTTTATTTCCTTTTTATTCTATTTATCTATTTGCTTTCTCAACTAATCTAAAAATTTAATTATTCTCTTCTTCTTAATTTTAATAGTAACATCATACTCCTCATATAATATATTTGTAGTTTTTTACATCCCTCTTCAAGAATCTTGTAATATACTATTATTATGATACTGTGGATTAGTTAGTCTTATTATTAAGTTTATTTATTATTTTTATTATTTCCTCAACATTAGTATCTCCGTCAAAAAATTTAGTAATATATTTCGTTTTTTCTTTACCTATTACACTATTAATCTTATCACTATTTTTAAAATATAATTCTTCAGCCATATAACCTGTAAATGCTAAAGGTATATTCACTATTTCATAAGATTCCGCAATAGCATATTCTTTTTCTACACCATCTGCGTTTAAAATTTTTTCCTTTTTTTTCTTATTTCCAAATATATAAATTGCAATTCCACATTGAGAAATCATTTCTTTCCTATATTTTTCCCAAGTATCTTTTAAATTTTTATTATCAATTGCACTTAATGGAAATGGCATTAATTTTAAACGATTTTCAATATTTATTTCTCTGTGATCATAACAATACTCAGTAATTCCATTTATGACATAAGTTCCTACTCCTAAGCCATATCCATTAACAATTTTATATCCATTTTTTACCAATTCAAATGATAATTTCCGAATGAAATCTTGAGCTTTTTTTTCATCCATTGGAATGTATTTTTCTGCACTACCTGAAATAAAAACTGTTTTTCTCCTATATTTATTTAACAATGTTCTTAATATATCTGTTATCTCACCATAATTATCAATTAAATATACTTTTATACCATATCTATTTAAATCATTTATTTGTAAATCTTGCTTTATCAAAGAGTACTCGTAATCTCTAATAGCAATTTTATATTTTTCTTGTTCACTATAGTCATCTCTATTTGGCTTAGAAATTTTTTTTAATATACAATAATGTGCTCTACTACTATCTCCTAATAATACTCGCATTTTACTTATCACAAAATTAAAATTTGGATCACTAAAACTAAATCCTAAAAATAAAAATGTTTTTGTTAACAAATTACCTTCTAAAACATCCCTAAATAATTTCCTGCTATTAATTCCGTATTCTTCGTAGTCATCTTTTGTTATTACAGCTTTAGCAGGACTATGAATATCTCCATGCATTTTATACACTATAGAATCATAATTCTTAAATGACAATTGTAAATCCTTATCACTTTTTCTAACAGATACTTTTTTATTATTATTTTTTAAAGCATCTTCAATTAAAGTATCGTAATTTGTCGTCCAATAAGTTGAGATTGGAAGTTGTGACAATAATTTATGATTTTCCGTTGGTTTCACATTTGTTGGAAATTTAGTTGTTAACAACTCATCAATTGCATTTCTTTTTTTAACATTACAATAAAACTGAGCTAACGAAATTAAATCATGACTTTCTCTTTCTATATCCAAGTCAATCTCTTTAGCTGCTTCAGATAGTAAATCTTGCCAAGAACAATACCCCGCATCAATTGAAAGCCCTGCTCCAGCAAAAATTGCTAATTCACCGCTCTCTAATGCTTGTTCAATAACTTTTATTAATTCTTTTTTCTTTAAAGTATTTCCCATTTTTTCCCTTTCTTATAATAAATTTTATAACTATCAATTTTATATTTTTAATACAAAAACAACCCTACTGCAACAATATATTCAATACCCCCATAAAGAAATTAGCCCAAAAATTACTTGTTTCTATCGGTTGTCCTCCCTTTTGTACCTCTCCC
>NZ_KI519449.1:14575-31949 GCF_000482505.1 Leptotrichia trevisanii DSM 22070 | reverse complement strand
GATTCCAAAACTTACTCCAAATACGCTTTCTGCAAATTCTAATTTAACCATAGTTTTTCCTCACTCCTTTTTCTAAAATTTTTTACCAAACAGCAGGGCATCAAAACCCTACTGAAATAATATATTCAATACCCCCATAAAGAAATTAGTCCAAAAATTACTTGTTTCTATCGGCTGTCCTCCCTTCTGAACTTCTCCTTTAAACTTCCCATTCTTATCATACTTTTTACACATCCACATTCCACTATCAACTTCATCACAGTTTTCCTTTTCCTGCCCATTATCATAGTATGAAATAGCTTTTTGGGTAAATGTTGGATTTTTCTGATTATTGTCTTTGGCTATCGCATAATATTTTACCTTTCCATTTGGATAGTATAATTCTTGAGGAAGTCCTGCCATTGAGTCGTTTTTGAAATTAAAAATAGCTTGTAATCTTCCCTGTTTATCGTATGATTTTAATTTACCATTCAAGATATAGTTTACCATTCCTTTTTGGCTGTAATCCTGTATTACCTCAAGGACTGTCTTTATATCTTTTCCATTTTCATAATACACTGTTCTTATTCCATTTGAGCCATCCACTGCTTTATATGTTCTGAATGTTGTTCCATTTTGTCTGTATTCTGTGCTTATTTGCATTACATCATTTTTAAAAAATTTTTCTGATTGTAATCTTCCATTAGAATAATAATAATATCCTTTTCCCTCATTCTTATCATCTTCCTGAGGAACTTTTAATTTTAATTGATTATTTGGATAATATTCATATGCTGTTTTTTCTGTATGCCCCTCTTTATAAAATAAAATTCCTTCTATATTTTTTCCATTTTTTAATCCCTTAATTGCAGAACCTGTAAAAGGTTTATTTTCACCTATTACATATACTCTATCTTTAGATTTGTTCCTTTCTATGTTATTCCAATCTACAATTCTTTCAACTTGTATATCTTTTAATTCGTTATAATTACTTAATTTTCTTACTCCATTTATCTCATTTAAATATGCTGCTTCAAGTAAGTTTGATAACAAAATAAATAATATTAATAATTTATTTTTTAATTGGAACAATTCCTTCACCCCCACTTCCATTAGGAATACTATCAGAAAGCACATTCTTAAACTGTTTCTCTAAGAAATATATTGGATCTCCTACTTCCACTCTGTTCACTGAATTTGGACTTTGTTTAACTACTAGCTCAAATTCTCCTTCTGATGATTCACTCAATATTAGTTTCTCATTGTAGCTTACTACTTCCACTTCTGGGATTCGCACGTATCTTACTGGGATTCCAAAACTTACTCCAAATACGCTTTCTGCAAACTCTTTTGGACTTTCTAGGTTGTCTTTTGCTTTGTTTTCACGGTTTATTTTGTCTACTTCCTCTTTTAAGCCTTCTTTTTCTTTTATTAGTTCCTTTTGTTTTCTTTTGTATTCTTCTATTTCTTTTAGGGTTTTCTCATTTTCTGCTTCATAGTTTAGCATTTTTTCATAATTATTTATTTGAGTATCCAAATTAGCTATTTCATTTGCTGTTTCATTTTTTAACGCTGTCTTTTCCTGTATATGTTTAACTGCTTCTTTTTTTTCTGCATCTGTTAATGGTGCTGGTAATGTTGGATTAGTCCCATCTACATTTGAATTTAAGATTTTTATTTCTGAATCTAATTTTTCTTTTTCTAAATATTTTTTTGCATATTCCTCTTTCAGTTTCTCCATTTCCGCTCTTATTCCTGCTTCATCCTTATATTTTGAGAGTGCCAGTTTTCTTTCTGATGATCTGTCTGTTGCATTTTTGAATTCTGCTGCCATATTTTTGTTCAGTTCCTGAAGTTTTGCATTTATATCTGTTATTTTTGCGTTTATTTCCTGTCTTTTTAGTCCTTCTGCCGCCTGTCCTTCGTCCTTCCATTCGTTCACTTTATCTGAAAGTTCCTTTTTTACTGGTTTTGTTTCATTGAAATACACTATTAACATATTCTTTCTTATTTTTGACAATGCAGGTTTTGGTATGCTTGACTGAGTTTGGGAATTTGCAGCTAAAGGCAGTGCTTTAGGCATTGATTTTGTTGGTTCTTTTGGGATTTCACCTGTTGCCCATTTGTTCAGCTTATTTATCACTTGTAAATTTGACATATATTCTATTATCTTTTTTCCCGCTAGCTGTCTAAATCTTTTTTTACCATTTGAACCTAATTTATCGTAACTTAGTAAATCTTCAACCAATCCCTTTTTTTCTTCCTTTGGTAATTCTATTCCATTTTTTTCCTTGTCTAAGTCAAGTGACGTTATTTTCCCTTTGATTCTTATTACTGTCCCGTCTATGAACTGCAAGTCATTAAATCTATTTTCAAACATTGTGTTTTTCCCACTCATTAAAACCATCAATGGTAAGTTAGCTGCTGTTTCCGCCTTTGAAAATTCAACTTCATTTACAAATACTGGAAATATTTCTATCCTGCTGTGAAGCGGATTGGTTGTTATCAATCCTTTTCCAATTTCTTTTAATGTTTCACCTATGTTGTCCATATCGTGATTTACATTATTAGTTTGTTCTCCTTTAAATTCACTAAACATTACATATGCTCTCATATACTATTCTCCCTTCAAATTATAATCTATATCATTTGCATTCATTTCTACTTTTGTTGCCTCCACATTTACTTGTGGAGCATTCATTTCCACTTTTGCCACTTGAAGCACTACTTTTCTTTTTTCTATATCTTTTCTAGTATCATTTGCCAATGCTCCAATTACATAGCCATCACGTATATTTCTAAACTCCACTACTACATTTTCCTTTTCACTTGGTATCACAACTGTTGATGTCCCACTTAAATATCCTGTATTTATTAATATGGGAAATGGATAATAGCTGTTTATTTCAGTTTGGTTATTCTTCATAATTACTGTTCCATTTTCCTTTCCTTCAACCTCTTCACGATAGTTTAAAGCCTCCTTCCCTTCATCTATCAACATTTGTGAAAAATCAACGTATACTCCTATCCTTTCCCCTTTTTCAATTATTTTTTCAGTTCTTTCCTGATGGAATTTTTTATCAGCTTCTAACATTGCAACTTCTTTTTGCTTTTTTTTCAATTCTTGCCGTTTCTCTGATATAAATTTATTTTCATTTTCATCAAGTTCCCCATTTCCTCTATTAGAATACTCCTCTTTGCTCTTTTCTAATTTTAAAAGTTCTTCTCGCTTTCTCTTTACTTTTTCTTCTGTTTCCGTTTCATTTTCTATACTATCCTGTAAATTTATAATATCATTTTTTAAATTCGTTTCCGCATTTTCAATCTCCTTCAGTTTTTCTTGATTTTGTAAGTATTCTTCCTGTATTTTTTCATCTGACACTACTATATTTACAGCATCTTTAACTTTCCCTTCCAGACTATTTGGAAATTCCACTTTTATTTTTTCAGAAATTGTTTTAATCTCTGAGATAGTCTTACTCTCATAAAAATACTGTGTTTTTGTCAAACTATTTATAACAATTTCGCTTTCGCTTATACAATATCCTTTATAATATGTTCCTAATTCCAAATATTCTGAAATTGGCATATTTTTATTTAATCTAATAGGCTCTTCTTTCTTATTAGAACTTTCTTTCTGCGCTTCAAAGCCTATTACCAAATTTCTTCCCTGTATATATACCGGGATTTTAAGTTCATAGTATAAAAATCTTATCAAAAATTGCCAAAATGTTTCATTATATTGCAGTACAAATCTTTTTTTCTTATAATTTAAAAATGGCTCATTATTCTCTATAATATTCCATTTAAAATTTAGATACCCTCTTAACTCAGTTGAAACATTTGCTTCATTTCCATAATAATTACGGATTTTTTCTTTAAAGGAATCTAAAAAATCTTTTATTGTAAAGTCAGTTTTATAATCTATGAACATTGGAACTCTATCCATTAGTTTAGTTATTGATACAGCAGTTATTGTTATTGTATCCCATATTGTACCTTCAACTTTTGTAATTAATCCATAAAAATATGTTTTTTCAACTTCATTTTTCTCATTTCCCAAATCAACACCAATAAAATATTTAGTATTAAACATAAAGTCTTTATTTTCAGGAATGAGAAGTTCATCAATTTTTTCTCTCGTAAATTTATCAAATTTATCAATTTTCATTTCCGCTTCCATTATTGAATGTTCCATCATTTTATTTGTTATTTTTATTTTAAAATTTTGTAATTGAATATACCCTCTTTCTTCTTTTTTGCTCCCAATAAATATCTGAACTCTATTTGCAACTGACATATACTTGGTATTTCCTGCACTTACATTATTTTCAATTGTAATCGGTTTTATCCCACTACTACTAGAATTAGCAGAAGTAGAATTACTACCACCTGCATTACCTTCAGAACCTCCATTTGTTCCCATACCTGCATTTTCAGCTACAACATTCGTTTCATTATTTTCACTTTCTGGCATTTAGTTTCCTCCTTCTAATTTTATTTTTATTAATTTCAAAATTACATTATTAACATTTCTCCAATTTTCAATGTTTCTTCTACACCAATTACCCCAATATGATATTCCCACATTACTTTTGGAAAATATTCCATTGGTAAAAACAACTCTGCAAGAACTTTCACTTTTCTTTTATTAGCTTTATTCTTTTTTGCATTTATATAAAACAAATATTTTTTCTTTTCATGTCTATATCTATAAAATATGCTGTCCTTAAATATTATTTTAAGAATTGTGCAAAAAACATATAATGAATCATCTGTTTCATAAGAAACTTTTAAATATCTAGCAATTTTCATTTTTTCAGTTTTAGAAAAATATTTTATATTATTTTTTACAAACTCACCAAAATATCCATTTTCCATTAATTCTGTATATTTTTTAAAAATAATATAATTATAATTTATTCCCTCTTGCAAATCAATTTCTGCCAACAGATGAAACATAATATTGTTTATCGCTTTTTCCAATATTTCCTCTTCTTCTATTAAATAGTCGTTTAAACTATTAAAAATACTATTAAATCTCACATACGGATTTACTTCAATTTCATTTTTATCAATCTCTATTGCGTTTAATTTACCATCATTTAATTCCATATAGGAAGATATTTTTTCTTTTGGTATCAAAAATTTTATATTTTCTGTTTTTTGAGAGTTATTTCGTATATCTTGTATCACTTTCCAAATATATTTATACTCTTCTTTTCTATTCATCATAATCATCAACCACCTTAAATATATATTCTGGATATATGTATTCAAGTTCACTTACTAAATATTCCATTTTTTTTACCATTTCTCTTTTATCCATATTATTTTTTTCTATTTTTAGTATAATTTCCTGCTTTAAATTTTTATCCAAGTCAAAATCATATTTTATAAAATGGTTTAATTTTTTCAGTTTTAAATATTTTCTGTTTTTCAATGTTTCAATACCTATATCTTTAAGCACTATATCATCTAGTGTTTCATATGATGAAAATAATCTATTAATTTCCGCTCTCGTCCTAACTCTTTTTAAAATTGTTATTTCATTGTTTTTTTGCATATTAGAATAGATTTTAAATTTTAATTCATTTTCTTTTCTCTTAATATCATTTATATCCAAAAATTCCCATATTTCCCAAGCATCATTAAGAGATTCATCAGAAAGAACATTTATATTTCCATCATTTCCTCTGTATATAGAAAAATATTCCCCGTCTCTTTTATGATTTACTAAAATATTATTATTTCCCTTATAATCTAGCTTATATCTATATACAATATTATTTTCATATGGTAATACATAATCCCAAGAATTTACTTTTTTTCTATTTATATTCCATACTAAAAAACAATCTTTTTTAGCTTTTTCTTCAAATTCTTCCAAATCATAATTCATATCATATATTTCATCTATATTCAAAAATTCCCTATTGTATTCATCAATTATTAAATTATAGAAATTATCATTATAATATGAATTAACTGTTTTCCATTCTAATCCATTTTTTTGAAAAATATAGTATAGATTTTCAATAATTTTATCATATTTAGAAGATTTTTCTAATCTAAAAGTAATTGGTATTTTTTTATTATAGTCATCAATATATCCTTGAAATTTTCTATCTTTTAGTCCCTTTTCCTCATCTTCTGTCAATTCCATATATATTGTTTGAAAAACTCTATTTCTTTTTAGCATTATATCCTTCATATTTAGATTTTTTATATCTTTTTCTATAAAATCCTCACTAAAAATTGCTGTAAATAAATTATCATTAAGTTTATATTCCTTTTCATTCATAATTGTCATACAGATAAAATGATTATTTTTAATTTCATTTGAAGTTTCTCTTTCTCTATTTTCTATTTCATTAATCTTATTTTCAATATATTCTTTCAAGTCATTAAAGTTATCATAAAAATTATCTCTAAAAAAATGTCTTAACATATCATTTTTAAAATCCAACATTTCTTTCTTCATCACTTTATCAAAGTCTTTCATTTTTACCTCTTTTCTCTGTCTTTTATAAACTTTTAAATGCTTATATTATACAACTTTTTTAAAAATTTATCCAATTTATATTTTTTATTAATTTCTACAGTCCCCCTTTGATAAATAGTTATGCAATTTAAAATTCATAATAAATCCACTATTCAAAGGGAAATAATATAAAAAAAGACTATCTCGTACTTACAAGACAGCCTAATGTATAGTTATTAAATTGTCAAAAAACTAAAAACTTTTAATAAATATATTACTGATTATTTTAATAATTTTTAAGCAAATTCTAAATTTATAATCTAAAAATACTTTTTATATCAATATATTTTATATAAAATATAATAAGAAAGAATGCAACTATAAAATTTATACAAATAGCATTGATTAAAAAAATTTATATATTTAATTTTATAAAGTATTCAAAAAATCTTCAACATCATATAATTTTGTTAATTCATCAGAGTACAATATATTATTAGAAAAAATTCTATGACAAAGAATAAAGAAAAACATTAATATTGCTATTAATATATAGATTTTGGAATTTTCTAAAAATATTTCTGTTAATTTTGTAATAATAGCTACATATGTTTCACCATAATTACCTTTACTATTAACAGTTAATGTCATTATATTGGAATAATAATTGTTTATTAACCCTAAAAAACTTGTTGCTATTAACAAAATCCCCCCATTTTTTAATGACAACGCAAATGTTATTGTTTTTCTTGACAAAGTTTTTTTTATCCTTTTACCTAGTTCAGTTTTAGCAACATCTTTTGAAAAATTTTCAAAATTATATTTCTTTTTTATTTCTTTTTCAAAAGCCATATTTATTTTTTTATTCAGTTTATAACTTTCTGTAAAAGGATTTAAGAAAAACCACCACCACTTTATTTTTAACTCATCATTTATTCCTACTCCATTTTCTTTTAAAATCTTATCCATCTTCTTGTCTATTATCTTTAAATTTAAAAAATAACCTAATATAAAAAGTATTGCCATTCCCAATGCTATCCAATTACTTGTTATAATATCTCTTAAAAATTCAATATTTTTTAAAGAAGAAAAAGTCATAAACAACAAAAATAATAAAAATGATAATATATAAAGAAATAATTTCATTTCCTTATGTATAATAAAATTAACTATATTAAAGTTACTTCTTTTTACCATTAATGAATCTAAATTTTCAATTTTGTCTTTATTTGTATTTTCAGACATTTAAACCTCCACTATTATTTTAGAATATTTTTTAATTAATACTATTTGTTTAAATTATTAAAAATCTTATCCTAGCTCTTATTTTTCTTTTTTAAGTCTAATAATCTCTCGTTCAATTTCTTCTATTTCTTCCTTTTTTTTCTTATCATCTTTTTCTAATTTTGATAATCTTCTTTCTTTTTCCCGCCTTTCATCTGCTAGACTACGACGTTGAACGATTATATTATTTTGTAATTTTTCATTTGGATTAACAATAATTTCCTGTCCTTCTTTTATTTCGTTACCATAAATTTCTATTTTTTCACCATTATTAATACCTATTTGAACCTCTTGTTCTGTTACTTTATTATCTTTATCAATAAAATAAATATAACATTTTATTCCAGCCTTAGAATTTTTCTTTACAATTGCCGTTAAAGGAACTGTTAAAACATTTTCTCTTTTTTGGTAATAAAGACGAATATTCAATTTTTCATTTAAAGCAATATTCTGAAATGAATTTGTTAAAAATTCTAAAGTTTTTAAATTATCCACACCAGTATTATTAATTTTGTACAGTGTAGCGTTAAATGTATTAGAATTTTCATTTTTGTCATCTTTTGAATTTTTTATATTCATTGATTGCATTCTTGCTTCGTTTCCAATGTTAATATATTTCAGTTTTTCGGATTTAACAGGATCACTTGTAATCTTTAAATCATAACTTTTAGCTAGTATCAAGACAGGAGTAGATGTATCTGTTACACCACCTTCTAGTACATTTATTTTCACAATATATCCATCAACTGGACTAAAAACTACTCTCTGAACTAATTGCTTTTCCTGAAGGAGTTCCGTTGCTTCAGTTTGCAATGCTTCCACTTCTCCTCTAAGTTGTTGCATTTGTTCACTTACATCTACTTTCTGTTTTTCTTGTTCTATCAAATATCTTAATTGAGATTGTTTTACAGCTAAAGCTTCACGCCTATCATTTAATTTATTATCCAGTTCTTTTTCTTTATATTCACTAAAGCGAATTATTACATCACCTTTACTAACTCTGTCTCCTTCTTTAAAATAAACTTTATCAACTCCTAATTGTATATTCAAGCCAATTGTAACAAAATCTTTTGCTTCGGCTTTACCTTGTGTGTCAATAAAAAGTTCCAAATTTTCTCGTTTAATTGGTTCGACAATAAACTTGTCATTAAGTCTTGGAGTACAAAACTTTATCATCAGAAGAATTACAAATATTAACACTGTTGGCAAGAACCATATAACATTATCATTTTTTCTCATTAATGTTCTCCATCAAAATACGAAATTTCATTTAAATTATCTTCATATGGGAAATATTGTTTACGTCCTAAATACAATTGATCATTTTTACGCTGTATTGGAAACACAAAAAATCCCCAATTATTTAAATCAGTGTATATAAAAAATCTTACCGTATTATTTTTAATTGTATCCGTGTCATCCTGTGTAATTATTCCTTCAAATTCTGGCAAGATAACTTCTGCATCTTTTTCAACATAATCTTCTTCATTTTTGTAAATTAATTCTTTCTTCAATTCACCTTCAGCAT
The DNA here is from genome assembly GCF_000482505.1 of Leptotrichia trevisanii DSM 22070. Taxonomy (NCBI): domain Bacteria; kingdom Fusobacteriati; phylum Fusobacteriota; class Fusobacteriia; order Fusobacteriales; family Leptotrichiaceae; genus Leptotrichia; species Leptotrichia trevisanii. The sequence goes on along the minus strand of NZ_KI519449.1, from coordinate 22,674 downwards.
TGTGAACATAAATTTTTAATTCTTCAGCAGTAACTGACTTATCAATATCACCTCTTAATATTTTAGCCTTTCTAGAAGTTCTTAACATTTCAACTAATTCACCATTATATTTCTCAACCCAAACAGAATAAGGAACTAATGGAACTTCATTTTCTATTTTTACATCCATATGTCCAAAACGCTTGTAGTCTAAATATTTTATTGCACCGTCAAGACAATTTAATTTTAACTCATAGTCATCACGATGACTAAGTTCTTTGTATTCTATCATTTTTCCTGGTACAAATTCTTTTAATACTTCCTGAAAAGTGCTAATTTTAGTTGATTGTCCACTTAATTTGATTAGTGAATATTCAAATAATACTCCTTCTTTGTAATATGTATTCAAAAATTTTCTAAGCATTCCATAAATATCAGCTTTCACAATTTTTTCAATTTCTTTAATTGTAAAAATTATTTCTGGATATTCAGTAATTGTTTTAAAAATTCCATTTTCATAAATATGTAATTTCCATGCTTTTAATTTTGTAATATGTATATCATTTCCTGTTTCATATTTATCTGTTACATCAAAACGGGTTCTAATTCTACCATCAGATGTAAAAAATTCTTTTTTTAGATTTTCCGCAGCTTCCCATAACATATAAAAATTATTTCTAATTTTTCTATATTCATCACTCATTTTATTTTCAAATTTTGAAAATTTAGTGGGAATTATTTTTTCGTATTTATCATACTCCTGTTGCATTTTTTCGAAAATTTTTTCTACACCAAATTCATCAATTACCTTATAAATCATATCATTATCATATTCTATTAAATCATTTATAGATAAAATTTTATCATTTGAGTAATTTGCTCCTAATACTATTTTTAAAAATTGCATAATTCTATATGTTAGATTATTTCCACCAAAATTTTCATCACCATTTTCAAAACTTGTTTTAATATCTAAATAGTAGGATACTCTACCATTTTCAATTACATATCTACAGGCAGCCAGATCTGTTGTTCCGCCTCCACAGTCAATAATCAATGCATTATATTTTTCTTTTTCCTTGTAATTTCCATTACGAATCTGTATCTCAATTGTGTTGTATAGCACGGCAATTGCTTCATCCATTGCATTTTCACGAATAATTTCATATTCATATTCTTTTACCCCATCTTTTTCATTAGTGAAAATTTCCTGAAACATACTTAAAAATTGTTCTTTTAATTTTACTGGACTTGAAGCGTGTATTTTTTTAAATTTACATTTAAATGTATATTCAGCTCTATCAACAACATATTTTAAATAAGCCTTTATAATTTCTTTTCTTTTAACATAAGTTATATTTCCAAATTCATCATTAATTTTCTCTTCTACCTGATGATCATGAACCCATTTTTTTAATCCATAAAATAATGAGCCAGTTACAACATAATCATTCATTTCTAATTTTCTTAATACATCATATCCAAAAGAATATTCAATGTTATTTCTATCATTACAATCCTCAACATAAGCTAAGGTTGGAAATATTTCCCGATAATTTCTTTCTCCATCATTAAATTTAACATAATTAATTTCATTAATCTTAATATTTCCATTTAAAATATCATTAGTTGGCAAACTTTTTACATAATTTCTATCTAAATATGCCCCAACTGCTGTATTTACTGTTCCAAAATCAATACATAAAGTTGCATTTGTATATTCAAGTTCCCTTACTTCAAAGTTTTCAAGTTCAACCTTATAATAATCAAGTTTATATGGATATACTGGATATACATCAGTTTCTTTATGATTATAAAATTTATAAATAAACTTCAAATCATTTTCTTCAAAAAATAATAATGAAAATTTATTATTAGTTAAATCATCAATTCTAAAAAATTCTTTTTTACTTACTAGATAATAAGCGTCTTTTGAACTCAAATCTTTTTCCAACTGAAAAATTCCACATAAATAATTATTTGCATTTATTAAAAAGGCATTTGCATGACTTATATGATCTGGCAATATTATTTTATAATTATCTTCTCTCGTTAAATTTAATTCCTTATACAAAATAATTTTATGTGGCACCCTGATACTATTCTCGTGATGAATTTTATTTCTTAATTCTTCATCAAATAATTCCTGAACATTTACTAATCCATTCTCATTATATTTATTAATACAGTAGTCTGGTTTAGCTCCACGATATTTTAATATAATATTTATTAACTCTTCTCTAGTTGGTGTATCAATTCTTGCCTCTACTAATTTTTCTTCAGCGGCAATTTGGTACATTTCATAATACGATTTTCTTCTTAATTCTTCCTCATAAAATAATTTCATTGAATTTCCTTTCTTTAAGATTTTATAATGTACCCAAATTTCCCAAAATTATCCTAATAAAAAACAAATTTAGTATTTAAATAGCACAATTATATATTTTAAACTTAATTTAAAACGGAATTGCTATAACTATATTTCTAATTTTTTTAATTCTTCAAGCAATTCTTCACAACTAGAATATCGCTCGTCTTTATTAATAGATAATCCCTTAAAAATAACTTGCTTTAACAGTTCGTCCACTTCTTTTTCATAAAGTAATTCAGGATAATAAAATCTTTTTAACACATCCATTGGTTTTTGTTTATTTAGCATAAAATAAAGTAATGCACATAGGCTATATATATCTGTTCTCACATCGTTTTCTGCTTTTAAAGAATACATTTCAAGTGGAGAATAACAATCTGTTACTTTTATATATGTTCCATTCTTTTCCTCATCTATAAGACTTGAACCAAAATCAATAATTTTAATTTTCTGTTTGCCGTTTATTAAAATATTTGATGGTTTAATATCACGATGTATGACATTCTTATTATGTATTTCTTTTATTGCTTCTAAAATATCAAAAAATATTTTTACAATATCTTTTTCCAAAACATCATTTTCTAATATGTATTTTTTCAAAGTTCTTCCTTTAAAATACTCCATTATTAAATATACAGTTCCATTTTCTTCAAAATACTCATTTAATTTAATAATATTATCATTATTAAATCTTTTCAATACATTAGCTTCTCTATAAAAACTTTCTTTAAGCATTTTAAAATTTTTTTGATACCTGTCAGTAAAAACTATATTATTATCTCTGATAACAAATTTTGATGGAAAACATTCCTTTATAATATATTGTTTATTATTATAAGAAGATAAATATATGTTAGAAAAATCAGTTTTAGAAGCATAACTTTCAATTTTGTATTTTCCATTTAATTTATATTCTAATGGTAAAAAATCCATTTTATTCTCCCCTTTTAAACTTTATTTCCATTATCATCTCTTCCAAGTATTTTCCAATTTCTTTTAATTTCTTGATTTAAATCATCATTTCTTACTAAAGTTTTTTTCTCTTTTTTTCTTTTTTTATATATATTAACATTTGATTTTTGATGTGATTTTTTTTTGCTCCTTACTCTTTTTTTTATGATTTTAGGTTTATGAATTTCTGTATTTTGTTTATTTATTTCTAAATTTGGAGTTGTTTCTTCTTCAGGAGTTATAACAATCTCCGCAGTCTTTACTATTGGTTCAGATTGTTCAATTACCTTTGATTGTTCAACTTTTGTAAATAATTTTTGTTCATTAATGTTTGCTAATTTCTTTTTATATATTAATTCTTCAATTTTTTTAGTAATTTTTTTACTTTGAGGCTTAATCTTAGAATACCAATCAAGTGCTACATTAATCTCTTTGACAGAATTATTATAATCCTCTTCTTTATAATACTTTTCTGCTATATCAAAATGCTTTTGTGCTTCATTTTCATATTTTTTTAAGACCAATGTTTTATTGATAGCTATAAATGTAAAAGAAAATATAAGCATTAAAAGAAAATATTTTAACGGATTCCCTTGTTCTTGCCTTTCTATGATAATTATTTCCTCTTCTTCAACAATTCTTTCTGCAAAAATAGACATAAATGGTATTGTCATTCTATCTAATTTTTCAACTTCCTCGATTTTTTCGCTAATACTCTTTTCAATTTCAATTTTACTATTCCAACGAATTAATGCATCTGAAATATTATTATCATTTATAGTTTTCCAAAATTTGGGTGTTCCCAATAAAGCATAATCATCTTTTAACAACTGAATTGTCTTATTTTCATCACGGAGTATATCTTCAACAATCATATTTTCACGGAATAGTTTTAATCTCGTATCCCCTATATTACTAACCATCATTTTATTTTCACTTACAAGAACTACTAAAATAGAAATTTTACCCTTTTTTTTATTTTTCATCAGTTTTCGTTCTATGATTTTTTTATAAGCAATATTTAAAATATTAGTTGCATTTTCTTGTGAAAATTCCTTATTTTCAAAAAAATATCTGACAGCTTCTTCAACCCCTATTTTTGCAAAATTTTCATACTTATCATTATCTACAATTAAACACCAAAAACCTTTGTCTTTTTCTGGAATATATGTTGAATAAGTATTTTTCTCTGCAATTCCCGCATAGTTTTTAAAAAAATATGTAACATATTTACTTTTTTTCTCGTCCAAATTAATCCCTCCTTTCAAATTAAGATGAACACTCTTAAATTAATAATAATTGAAATTCAAATTTATATATTTGTTATTTCCAGAATTGCCACCATTTTTTATTAGCTTTTGAAGTCGCTTTTTTCAATTTTTTCTCCACTCTTTTTTGAATTTCATTAGATTCTCCCACTAATTTCATATCATCTAATGACATTTGATATTTTTTTACACTTTCTTGCCAATTTTTCTTTTTATACTCTTCATCTCCCTGTTCTTCATATAAATATCCTTCTACTTTAGATATTTTTTGTGATAAATATTCAATCTTATTTGTTTGATCATCAAAATCTCCTGAAGCTTTTAATGTTTCAAAAATTTGTTTTGATTCATTATACTTTGTTATACTTTCTGTGTATCTTTTCAGATTAAACATCTGTTCTGCCTGTATTTCTAAATTTGTAGCATTTTGAATATTTTCTGCTATTTTTTCTCTTCTTTGTTTTTCCTGCTCAATTGCATTTCTTTGAGCTTCAATTTCTGCTTCTTTTGCTCTAATTTTTTGCTCTGCCTGTATTTTTTCTTGCTGTAATTGCTGTGTTGACTTTATTTGTTGTTCTTTCAACTGATCTGATAACCTTTTTTCAACATCTTTTAATTGTTTATCTTTTTGACTTTCAAGCTTTATAAAATCTTGTGCTTGTGCTATAAATTTATTTGCATTAGCCACATTATTAGAATCTCCTAATTCTTGATAAATCGTTTTTGCTTTACTTAACAATGTTATTGCTTCAGCTGGTTTATTAGCAGTTATATGATTAAGTCCCTCTTGAACTAAATTATTTGCTGTTTGAATACTAGACATTTGCTTTGAGTTTAATTCTTGTATTTTATTATCTATTTCTTGTGTTTTTACAGTATCTCCCAAAGTTTGATACATTTGTCTTGCCTGATAATAAGCTTCCCTTGATTTATTTGTATCTGAAGTTGATAATAAATCACCTCTATTTTCTGTTAACATTGCTCCATTATATGCAGTTTTCTCTTTTTCATTAATTTCTGCAATTTTTCTTTCAATACTTGTTACATAATCTGCTCTACCATTTGTTAAGTACATTTCTGAGGCTGTTTTATAATTTTCTTTTGCTAAATTAAAATTACCTGCAGAAAATGCTTGATTTCCAGCAGTTTCTATTGCTTGTGCTTCCTTTAATTTCGAGGCTGATTGTATTCTTGAATCTAATGTTGTTAAAACTTCATTCGTATTTAATTCATCTCTTTTATATGAGTTTTCAGACAAAATAAACTTTGCTGACTGATATTTTTGAGTAGCATCATCATACCGACCGTTATTAAATAACTCATTCCCCTGATTTATATTTTGGAATGCCATTGCTAATTTTTCTGTTTGTACAATTCTATTTTTTACATTATTTATCATATTTTGAACTTTTGTCCGCCTTGCATTTGCATTAACAAAAAATCCAATTATTCCTCTACTTTTGGGTTTTAATCTCTCATATTCTCCAATAACAAGCTTCAAATCATCTACTGAATTGTTAAAGTTTTTCTTAACCAATTCATCATCTGCCTGTTGTTCATAATTTGTAGCTCTTTTCATTATACTGTTTCTTTTGTTTATATTCCAAAAAGTTAAAACTAAAATAATTAGCAATATTCCCAAACTTATAAGCCCTATTTTTATCCAAAATCTTTTTTGATCTTTTTCAATTGGTTCTGGAGAAGCAACTTTTTCAATCTTTACTGCAGCCATAGTATAATTTTCTACTTCATCTCGTAATGTTGCGATTACACTTTTTTCTAAAGAATCCATCCAGCTTTTTTGATCTGGTTGTCTTGATAACTCCACTTCCATTTCTCTTTCATCAATATTTTCCCAAAACCCTATCGTAGTTAAACAAAGAATATCATTTTCTTGCAATGTAATAGGAGTCCTTATTATATTTGGTTTTATCTTTCCAAAATCTCCTATTGCTTGTAATAAATCATTTCTCTGGCGATGAAATTTTATATCTCTAGTATCTAATGCTCCTTCATCCACTAATAATTGTGCAATACTATCATCTCTACTCTGAGAAATAATATAGCCGCCTCTCATATGATAAAGGCGAGTATTTCCTACATTTCCATACAATATCGCATTATAATTACTAATTACTATTAAAAGAGAAGTGTGCATTAATGAGTATCTTTCCGTTTCTTCTTGTCGTTCCTTAATCTTTAAATTGGCATAATCTATCATTTCTTTAATAACTGCTGTATTAAATCTTGGGCGTAACATAAAATATTCAATTGCTGATTCAACTGCCAATTTTGCAGCAATAGCTGCTCCTTCTTCTGCATCGTATCCATCTGAAATCACCCAAATAGCATAGTTGTCTAATTGTACGTAGCCAAAGTAATCGTTATTCTGAGATCTTGTTCCTGCTTCACTGAAAAAATTAGTTACGAACTTAGCTTCGTCTTTTCTCATTAAAATCTCCTTCTAAATGTTAAAATATAACTTGAAACAAAATATTTTAATTCATTCTTTTATTCTATATGTAACAATTCTTTATTTCTCAACTTGAGATTTTTCTTTATTCCAATCAAAATTTTTACCACATAAATTTACAAATATAAATTTACTTTCTCCCATTTCAATCATATCAAAACTTCCTAATTCTTTTGTATTGTATAAAGCCTCGTTATTTATATAAATTAATCCATTAGCATCTCCCGGAGTAATTACAAAAACACGTCCTTTAGGATTATAACTAATCGAACAATGGTTTTTTCTTGAAATTGTCATATCACCTTTTATTTGTATATCCATTTCATCACCACGGCCAATAAAGTTTCTTTCACTTACAATTCTAAAATCTTTTCCTTTATCTGCACCTTCTATACAAACAAGCCATCCAACCACAGGATCAACTCTTGAATCCTTTGCCCAGTATGCCATTGTTTTATCATCATCATTCATTTCTTCAACTAAATTAATCTTATCTTCTTTTACTTCCGTTTCTAATCCCTCTGCTTTACAATATGGACATGAAGAATATTTTGAAGTATCGTATATATGTCCATTTTTACATCTTTTTAATTCTGCCATTATAAACCTCCATAATAATTTACAAATTTAATAAAATTTATATCTTTTAATGCTCTTAAATTATAGCTTTTCTTAATAATTATCAAAAAATATTGATTTTATTTTAGATTTGTTTTTTAAAGTTATCTAATACATCTAAATTTATATAAAGATATTATTACACATATTAAATGATAATTCAATCTAAAAAAATAATTTTTAATATTTTTTAATTTTTAATTAATTATTCTTTCCTCTAAAACAATATATTAAGTATTCCAAGCAGAAAATTTATCCCAAAGCTCCAGTCTTTAGCTTCACTAAATGTCGGCGAGTCAAATTCCCTTTTTAGTTCTCCGTTTTTTTTGTATTCCTTGCATCGCCAGTTATTGCTTGCCAGTTCCTTGCAGTCCAGTTTTTTCTGCTCGCTGTTATCAAAGTACTCCACATAAAAGTCCATTGCCTTAATATCCCTTAC
>NZ_KI519449.1:1258-13860 GCF_000482505.1 Leptotrichia trevisanii DSM 22070 | reverse complement strand
TGCTTCCTCTTGAAGGACTGCTTCAGCAGTACCTCAAATCTTCCTTCTGATTCCGACAAGTCCATTGACTCGCTATACGATACCAGCTCCACTTCGGGTACATACATATATCTTAGCGGTATTCCTGTCTTTATTCCTATCAGGCTTTCCGCCCATTCCTTTCTTGTTTCCAGTTCCCTTTCTGCCTCGTATTCTGATTTGCTTTTTACTTGGCTTGCCTCCACTTCTTTTTTTATATTCTCCCTAATGTGTCTGCGTCAATATATTCCAAGCACCTAAAAACATATTTATCCAGAAGTTCCCGTGATGGTTGTTGTTAACAGCAACATATGCTTTTCCATTTTCAATATTCCGTTTAAAACTCCCATTTTTGTTATATTCTTTACATGTCCAGTTATCTTTTGAAGTTTCTTCACAATCATATTTTATAGCATCACTATTATCAAAATATTCAATATAACTTTTCATTGGCTTTAAGCCCTTTATATCTTTTGTCCCTCCTATGAAATCATACTTCACTTTCCCATTCATATATAATTTTTGCCTTTCTCCTAATAAACTATCGTTATTAAAATTGAGTTCTCCTAGTATGTTTCCATTTCTTTCATATACTCTTGTTTTTCCATTTTTTGTATATACTTGTTTTTTATTTTGGCTATCAAATCTTTGGTTTACTTCAGATACATATGCTTTTTTATTACCCCCATCATAATACACCGTTAATATTCCCGTAATCCCGCCATTACCTTTAAACGTTTGAATTTTACCTCCATTTTTATTGTAACATTCATTAAATGTATCTATATCATTTTTAGCTTTTGATCTACAATTAATTTTCCCATTTTCAAAATAATCAAAGCCATCTCCTTCTGTTTTTCCATTCTTATAAAAATAAATACCTTTTATTTTTTTATTTTCTTTAGTAATTATTACACCTTCATAAGGTATTTTTGTCTTTTTATAATATACTGTATTTCCTATTCTCTCTAATTCTTTTACTGCTTCCTTCATTTCTATTACTTTTTCAACCTCAATATTCTTTATTTCATCAAAGTTACTTAATTCTCGAAGTTCATTAATATTAGATAATGTTAAAGAAAAAGTGCAATTTACAAATAATATAAAAAATAATAAAATAATTTGTTTTAATTTAAAATTTTGTTTTGTTGCTATTTGCATTTCCTATTCCCCCTACACCAATAATCTTACCAATCTTATCTGTAACTTTTCCTATTCCTTTTATTCCCAGTGATATAGGATCTCCTACTTTTGCATATTGCCCGTTCCTTATTATCTGCTTTACCACTATTTCAAATGTCCCTTCTGATTTTTCGCTTAGATTTACTGTTTCCGAGTATGATATTACTTCCACTTCGGGTACATACATATATCTTAGCGGGATTCCTGTCTTTATTCCTATCAGGCTTTCCGCCCATTCCTTTCTTGTTTCCAGTTCCCTTTCTGCCTCGTATTCTTTTTTACTTTTTACTTGGCTTGCCTCCACTTCTTTTTTTGATTCTATTAATTTTATCTGCTCCTCTTTCCAGTTTTGCATCTTTTCCAGTGAAATTTTATCTAGTTCATCACTTTTTAATACCTTCTCTATTTCAGCACTCTCAGTCGTCAATGTTGTATCTTGTGAATCTAAATTTTTTAGTTTCCAATCAACCATATCTTTTTCCACTTCTGTTGCACTTGGTGATAATGGTGTAGTATTTATTTCGTTCTGTTCATCTTTTATCTTTTGCTTTTCTTCCTTTATTTTATTTAACCTTGATTTCATACCAGCTTCATCGCCATATAGTGCCGACATTTTTTGTTTTTCTATTCTTCTTGATTCAATAATGTCCAGCTCTTTCTTTATATTTTCATCCAAAGTTCCTATCTGATCATTTAATACTTTAAGTCTTTTTTCCACTTGCTGATATCTGTATTCTCTATCCGCATCGCTTATATTATCCCAACTTTTAGCATTTTCTTCAATTTTATGTGCATCATTAGGATTAAAATAAATTACCCACATATTTTTAGTTACTTTTGAATATGCACTTACAGGGCTTGAAGGTTCTCTAGTGCCTTTATTTCCTTGATTTTTTTGCATTTCTCCCATTTCTTCTATTTCTGATGCATCATTCACACTTGCCCAATTATTCATCTGATTAATAACTGCGGCATTTGATAAATACTGAATGAATTTTTTCCCTGCTTTTTGTCTAAACCTTTTTTTCTCATTTGAACCCATTTTATCATATTTAAATAGACTATTTGCAACTTCGTCCTCATCTTTTTTTTCGGGATCATCTAAATCAAATGAAACAATGTTACCCGTTACTTTTAGATACTCACCTTCCTTAAATTGAAAATATGAAAACCTGTTTTCTTTCAGACTTGCATTTTCTTTGTCTAACACCTTCATACCTGTTATTTCATTGGAACCTTTTAAAAAATGTATTCCTGTTGTATATGTTGGCAACAAAAGGATTTTGCTGTGATCCGCTTTTAGATTTTCCTTAAATCCTTTTTTTAATTGTTTTAATGTTTCCTCAAAAGGATTTTCCTTAAATTGTTCCAAAGCCCGCATAAATACTTCTGAATTCATTCCATCAGATACTGGACTAAAAAACACTAATACTTTCATGATTTTATCTCCCTTTCATATTATTGAATATCATTTATTTCATTTTTTTTATCATCCCACCAAGTGGACATTGACATATAGAGTTATCATTTATTTTGTATTCACCAAGTATTCTTATTTTTTCAACATAGTTTGTCCACGTTAATTTTGAACCATATAATTCTGAATTTAATTTACAAGTTTCTGCAAATTTGCATGAACCAAAACTTTGAACATTTACACCAGCAACATTATCTTCAACAGTTGCTACAATTTCTCCGTTTACTGTAAATTTTTTTCTTGTTATTTGAAATTTGCTTGGCTGACTTCCAGCATTGCATATTAAATTGTCACCATTTTTTAACATATCACTTTGTTTCATATTGCAACACTCCTTACACTTAATTTTCTGTTTTATAATCTATTAATGATGATTCAAATGAAACTTTTTCTTTTGCATTTACATCAATATTTTTATCTGCTTGCATTTGCATTTGATTTGTATTAAACTTAATAATTTCATTTTTTATATTTTCTTTGTTTTCATTGGACAATGTTCCAAAAGAGAAATTTCGGTTAGAAAAAAATGCAATTAAAATTCTTTCTCCCGGTTTTGGAAGCAGTGTTGTTGAATTACCTTTAGAATATCCCGAATTGCTAAGTATCTCATAAGCATAAAAATATTCATTTTTTACTGTCATTTCTTTTTCAGATGAATTATCATTATTTTCTGTCTTTTGTTTATCAGCATCATCTGAGCCTTTTTCATCGCTACTATCATTTGTATTTTCAGAACTTACTTGATTATCAATAACTTCTTCTTTTGTTTCATCATTTTTTTTCTCAGCATTTTCATTTGAATCTTCTTGGTTATCAGAAGATTCCAATGCTGCATTTTGAGCTTCATCGTTCTTTGTTTCAGAATTTTTATCTGAAGTTGTTTGACTATCTGTAGAATTTGTATTTTGATCTTCCGCATTTGTCTTATTATTATCTTCTATATTTATTTTTACACCATTTTCTCCCATCATTTCAGCAGAATATATTCCATTTTCAATACCTTCAACAGTTCTCCGAAAATTAGGATTTGTATTCTTTTCCTTTAATCCTAATCTTTTTAAATCGTCATCAAAATTTACCTCTACACTTATATTTTTAGTTTCTTCTATTGTTTTTTTTATAATTTCATTATTTTGCTTAATTATCATATTGATATTTTCTATTTTTTTAGGTATCTCTCCATCTACTGGCTCTTCAAACTGCCCTTCCATTGTTTCAATTTCAGAAGGATTATAAAATGAACGAACCATTCCCTTATCTTCTGTTTCAATTTCAGAAGAATAATAATTTCTTTTAGTTCCCAATTTTTTATTCAACTCTTCTAACTGTTTTTCTAAATTCTCTTTTTCTTTATTTTGCTCTTCTGTTAGTCTTTCTTTTGCCAATAATGATTTAAATTCTTCAGTTTTTTTTGTCCTTTCATCTTCTAATTTTTTTCTTTCATCATTTAATTTTTCCTTTTCATGTTTCAACTTATCATTTTCTCTTCTTGCATATTCTATTTGTTCTTTTTCCCAATAATCTATTTTTTCACTTTCTATTGTTCTTATAACAATTCCCTCTAAAATAAAAGGATAAATTTCCTTTATATTAGTTTTAAATTTTTTTATTTCTTCAGGAGTTTCACTTTTATAATAATATTGTGTTCCATAAAAATTACTTATTCTTATTTCGCTTTCATATAGACAAAATCCAGCATAATAATCTCCTATTTCAAGATACTCATTAACCTCATTTTTTATCCAATTCAATTTCATTTTATTATTATTTTCTTCATTTTTATTTTTAGAAAATCCTATTGTAACCCTTTTACCTTTCATATATATTGGTATTTTTAGTACTTCCATAAATAAAATTCTTTTTAAAAATTCCCAATATGTTTCATTATACATAATAATATATCCATATTTCATTATGCTATTGAATTCCAATTCTTCATCCTTTATATCAAAATCTATCTGAGACAATGCTATCTCTTCTCCTTGATCCATAGCATCATTTGACAAATATCTATGTATTTTTGCCTGCATTTTTTTTAAAAAGAAATCTAACGAGTATCCTGTTTTAAAGTCAACATATTGAGGTATTCTATCAAGTAATTTTGAAATTGAACTCGCTCTTAATTTATAAATTCTGCTTTTTTCATCATATTCAAGTTTCTCAATAATACCATAAAATAATGTTTTTCCTGTACTTAAATCAACACCTATATACTGTTTATCTTGATACAATAAATTACTTATATCAGATGCTAATTTTATATTTTCCATTTTTTTTGCTGTAAATTCATCTTTTAATGCAACTTGAAACACCATTTCAAGTTTAGAATGATTAAACATTGAATTTTTTACTATTATTTCAAAATTTTTTAAGAAAAGATATGTCTTATTATTCTTTTTATTAACTACATAAACTTGAACTTTCCCAAGCAATTCACTATTACTCTTCTTTATTCTCCTATTTATTGACATAGGCTTTACTTCTCTTTTGTCTGCTCCTTGTTTCATATCTGCCATTTCATAATCTCCTTTCAATCCTTCTCTATTTCTTATTAAAACAATATATTAAGTATTCCAAGCAGAACATTTATCCCAAAGCTCCAGTCTTTAGCTTCACTAAATGTCGGCGAATCAAATTCCCTTTTAAATTTACCATTTTTACTGTATTCCTTACATCGCCAGTTATTGCTTGCTAATTCCTTGCAATCCAGTTTTTTCTGCTCGCTGTTATCAAAGTACTCCACATAAAAGTCCATTGCCTTAATATCCCTTACTGGCTTTTCTGAGGCTGAAATAAAGTCATATTTAAGTTTTCCATTTTTAAACAATTTTTGCTCTAATCCTGTCAACTTACCATCCTTATAGTTCAGTATTCCCATAATTTGTCCTTTTTTGTCATATGCTGTGGATTCTCCATCATGTATAAATTTTAATACTCTTTTTTCACTATAATCTTGAATAACATTCATTTCTGAAGCTTTGCTTATTCCGTCTTCATAATATCCTGTTATAATTCCTCTTAACCCTTCTGTTGTTTTAAATATTCTTTTTATTTTACCGTTTTCATAATAGCCCGTTAATTTAGTTATTATATCATTCTTATAAAAACTTTTATCACTTATTTTACCATTTGGATAATATTCATAACTTTCTCCTTCTGATTTATCGTTTTTTAAATTAATTTTTACATACAATTGCCCATTATCAAAATATCTATAATGATTTCCTTCTGATTTTCCATTAATGTAAAAAGTAATTGCGATTATTCTATTATTTTTTTTTCTAAATGCTAACCCAGTAAATGGTTTAATTTCTCCATTTACGTAAACTCTGTCCAATTTTTTATTTCTTTCAATATCATTATAATCCACTATTCTTTCTACATTAATATTCTTGATTTCATCATAATTACTTAATTTTCTTATTCCTTCTACTTCCGATAATTTCATTCCATTTAAAACAGTATTAAAAATTAAAACCAAAAAAACAATTGTACATTTTTTACTTACCTTTTTTAACAACTTTTCCATCACTACCAACTCCAAAAATCTTTCCAATGCTCTCTATCAATTTTCCACCTTGTTTCAGCCCTAAGCTCGTCGGATCTCCTACTTCAACATACTGCTTCCTCTTGAAGGACTGCTTCAGCAGTACCTCAAATCTTCCTTCTGATTCCGACAAGTCCATTGACTCGCTATACGATACCAGCTCCACTTCAGGTACATACATATATCTTAATGGCATATCCAGCTCTATTCCTAGCAGGCTTTCTGTCCAGTTCTTTAAGTCCTCCTGTTCCTTGTATGCCTCATAGTTTGCCTGCCCTTTCAGCTTGTCCCTTTTTATTTCCTCCTTTTCCTCTATCAGTTTGTTCTGCTGTGTCCTGTACTTTTGCAGCTGCTCTAACGTCTGAATGTCTTTCATATCATTTTTTAGGGCATTTTCTATATTTCCTTTTTCCGCTTCTAACATATCTTTTCTGTCATCCGGCGTCTGCAATTCATCCACCAATTCGTTATATCTTTGTTTCATCGCATCTTCACTTCCGTATTTCTTTAAAAGCGTACTTTTATTCAAATCTCTCTTCTCTTTTTCTTCCAATGCACCCTTTATATTATTGTCTAGTGTTTCTATTGCATTTTCAATGGCAGTTAGACGCTTTTGTATTTGGGCATACTCATATTCCTTTTCCGCATCCTTTTCCCTGTCCCATTTTTTTGCCTCACTCTTTTTCTCCATCGGTTTGTCATCCTTAAAATACACTATCGTCAGGCTTTTTGTTATCCCCCTGTATGCTTCTGCTGGCTGTGAGGGATCTCTTTTCAAAATTTCAAACCCTTTTTTCTGTTCATTTTCTGTCTGTGGTATATCATTTGACATTGCCCATTCCGACAACTGGTTTATTGTCCTTAGATTTGCTCCATATTCTATCAGCTTCTTTCCTACCTTTTGTCTGAATCTTTTCTTTTCCTCCTTCCCCATTTCCGAATATTTCTGTATCCCAGCAGTCAGATCTTTTTCATCCAGCATTTCCTCTCCAAAGGCATTCTTTTCCTTTTCCGACTTGGCTTCATTTTCAAAATTTAAAAATACTATCTTTCCACCTATCTTGATCACTGAATTTTCTGCAAAGCTTAAAAAATCATACTTGCTTTCAGATAGCCCTTTAGATTTTTTCATCATCATTAATTGGACATCTCCTTCCGCTTTCATATTTTCAGCATCATATTTTAAATATTCAACTGTATCCACATACACAGGTAGCAGTAATATCTCACTTACTCCTGCATCTCCAATAAAGGTTTCACCCAATGGAACTGGATTTTTTTTAAATTTTCTAAGTACACTATTAAAAAAACCTATATTCACACCATCCTTATTTACCGGGCTAAGAAGCACTGCCGCTTTCATTTGAACCACCTTCCTCTCTATATTATTAACATTTCCTCAATTTTCAATGTTTCTTCTACTCCAATTACTCCTACGTGATATTTCCACATTACTCTAACTTTGTATTCAAAAGGAATAAAGAAACTTGATAATACTTTTACTTTCATTCGATTATTTTTTGTTTTTTCTGAATTTATATATAAAAGAAAATTTCTTAATTTAGTTTTATCCCTATAAACAATAGAATCGCTAAATATTTCCTTAAATGCTCGCAAAAAAATATTAAAACTGCTATCCTCCTCATAATATTTTTTTATATATTTAGCTATAATCCTTTTTTCCTTTTTATTCAAATATTTAAAATAATTTTGAACTTCTTCACCAAATTTACCATTTTGAACATCATTTATAATAAAGTTTAAGATAATATCATAAGCATTCAGCCCTTCCATCAAATCTACATTTCCAAATAGATGAAAATATAAATTATTCAAACTTTCTTTTAATATTATTTCCCTGTTTTTATCATTTTCTGATTTTTCAATAATTAACCCTTCAAATCTCAAATATGGATTAACAGGAACTTTATTATCCACAGTTTTATTGTTTGAAATAACATCATTATTAACTTCAAAATATGCCCCTATCCTGCTTTCTGGAACAAAAAAGTTTATCTGTTTCCTTTTTTCATCATCTTCAAAATAGTCTTGCAATATGCTCCATATATATTTATAATTTTCTTTTTTATTCAACATATTCATCAACTACTTTAAAATTATATTGTGGATAAGAATATTCTAGTTCGCTTACAAAAAATGACATTAGTTTTACAAACTCTTCTTTGGGAATATTATTATTTTTTATTTTCAGAGTTACTCCCTGCTTTAATCTCTCGTCCAAATCAAAATCAAATTTTATAAACTCATTCAACTTTTTCAATTTTAAATACTTGGTTCCATTAAATATTTCAGGATAAATTTTATCTACTTTTAAGCCTTCAAATATTCTGTAAGAATTTAAGAATCTGTTTAATTCCACTTTTGTCCGTATTTTATTATTTAAATTTACTATTCTTTCATTAATTTGTGCATTTGAATAAATTTTAAAATCCAATTCTTTTTCGTATTTTATATTTGAAAAATCCATAAATTCCCATACTTCCCATATTAGATCCTGTTTTTCATTCGATAAAACATTTATATTTTCTGCTTCATCTCTATATACTAAAAAAAATGGTTTATTGTTACTTGAATTTATTAAAATATTTCTATTTTGATTATAATCCAGTCTATATTTATAAACTATTCTTTCTTCATCAGGTTGAACAAAATCTTCGGACTGAACACTTATTCTATTAATATTCCAAACTAAAAATACATTCTTTTTTGCCTTAATTTCCATTTCTTCCAAATCATATTCAAAATTTTGAATATCTTGCAAATCAATATATTCTTTTTCAAATTCATCTAAAATAATATCATAAAAATTATCATTATAAAACGAATTTATAGTTTTCCATTCTCTTCCATTTTTTTGAAAAAGATAATATAATTCTTGAATTTTTTCATTATATTTTTTATTTTTTTCAATTCTTATTTTGACAGGAAATTTTTCACCATTTTTTTCAATATAACTGTTAAATTTTCTATTTTCTAAATTTTTAATTTCTTCATCAGAAAGTTCCATATATACAGTTTGCACAACCATATTTTTTTTTGTAATGATATTTCTTATATTTATTCCTTTTTTAGTTTTATCTGAAAAGTCAACCATATCTACAGGAGAAAAAACTCCATCATTTAATCTATATTCTTCTTCATTCATTACAGTCATACATATATCAAGGTTCTTTTTTTCTGTATTCAATGTTTCTTCCACTTTTTTTTCAATTATATTTATTCTTTGTTCTAAATACTTTTCAATTTCTTCAAAACTTTCTAAAATATTTTCCTTGAAAAATTTTTGCAAAGCTTCACTTTCAAATTCCAAAATTTGACGTTTTATAATATCTGTTGTATCTTTCATAAGTTTTTATATAAATATCAATAATAATTTATTAAATACTATATACTCCTCTCCTAATATCAAAATTTATATTTTAAATTTAAACTATTGGATTTTTGACCACTTTGTTTTTCATAAATATAAAATTCCTCTATTCTTCTATTTCATATACTATATTTGCTGCTTTTGCTTCCATCTCTTCATCCATCTGAATATTCATCTTAGTAGCATTAAATTTAATTATTTCATTCATTATATTATCTTTATTAGCATTTTCTAAAGTTCCATTTACATATGATAAAGTTTTCGTAATATTAACTACTACTTCCTCACCAATTTGTGGTTTTATCGTAAGAGAATTTCCTTTGGAATATCCACTATTAGATAATATTTCAAATCCATAAAAATATTCATTTTCAACTTTAACTGTCTCATTTACTTTGTCAGTATCATTAAGTTCTACTATTTTTGAAGATTTTTCTCCTGCCATTTCAGCTGTATAAACACCATTTTCTGCACCCTCTATATCTTGCCTGTACTCTTTATTAGCAAATTTAATCCCCAAATTTTTTAAAAAATCATCAAAATTAACTCTCACACCAACATATTTAGTTTTTTTAACTTTTGATTCAATCGTTTTTTTATTTATTTCAATCATTTTTTCTATATTTTCTAATTTTTTACTTAATTGTTTTCTCTTTTCTTCTATTTCCTTTTTCTCTTTTTGAGGATCCCTCGAAGAATTTATATCCATGTTCTGTTCCTTTGATAATAGAGCTTGTTCTTCTTGTTTCAACTTTAATTTCCTTTTTTCCAATTCCTTATTAAAGTTAACTAGAAACTGTTTTTTCTCTTCAATAATATTATCAATTTTTTCCATATTTTCAACACTTTCAACTTTTCCAACTAATTGTATTGTATCAATTTCCTGTTGTGTTATTTTTAATTCATTTACTATTTCATCTAAAGTTGCACTTGCATAATAATATTCTGTTCCAGTAGTATCTTTTATCACTATTTTACTTTTATAAATACAATATCCAGCATAATAATCTCCAATTTCTCTAATTTCTCTAATTTGATTCTTTGTTTCAAAATTTAATTTAATTTTCTCTGTAATATTTTCTTCTTCTTCTGATTTTTTAGAAAATCCAATTACAATACTTTTTCCTTTCACATAAACCGGTATTTTAAAACTTTCAAAATACATAATTTTTTTTAAAAATTCCCAATATGTCGTATTTAACATAAGAATAGGATTATATTTTTTTATATTTAAAAATGGAAATCTTTCATTTTTTATATCAAAAGAAATTGTTGAAAATTCTGATTTTTCTTTTATATTATCAGCTTCATTTAATAGATACTTTTTTACTTTACTTTGAAATTTTTTTAAGAAAAAGCCTATTGAATATCCTGTTTTAAAGTCAATATATTGTGGAAATCTGTCTATCAATTTTGAAATCGAAAATGCCTCTAACTTATATTTTCTTATGCTTTCATCTTTCTGAAAACTATTTACAACTCCATAAAATAATGTTTTCCCGTCTACAGTATTAATGCCTATATATACTCTATTTTGAGTTAAATTTGGTGGTAATTCTAACATTTCTTTTACTATATCTTCTGTATATCTATCACTTTTTAGATTAGTAAAACTCATAGTTAATTTTGAATGATCTAACATACTATTTGTTATTTCTAACTCTATACTTTTTAATAATAAATATGTTTTTTCATTTGCTCTAACAGTACTAATAACTTTTTTTGCATTTATATTATTACTTTTTCCATCTAAACTATTTTTAGTTTTAGAAGTTTCATTTTGATTATCATTTCCACTTGTACTTATCAAATAAATTTGTAAATTTCCAAGTAATTCAGTTTGATTTTTATCAATACTTTTACTTATTCTTTGGTTTATTTCTATTGGAGAAATTGTCATTTTTTCACCTTCCTTATTTTATTTTTTATAATTTTATATTTTCATCTTCTTTAATATTTATTTTATTTATAGCATATTTTAATATTTCTTTTATTTCCTTTATTTCATCATTAGACAGTACTTCTTTTACATCATTTGTTTCAAAAAGACTATTTTCTTTCTTACAAATCCATCCAACACCAGTTTTTAAATTTTGTTCACATTGAATTTTACTGGCTTCATAATCTCCGTAAACTATAATATTTTTTATTTTAAAATTTTCTGGATTAGCATCTTTAAAGGCTATCTCATATTTTAATTTCCCGTTTTTATCATAAAAATAATTCAATCCATTAACTAATCCATTGTCTTTACTGTCTTCAGGATACTCAATTTTCACTTTTAATTTCCTTCCAAGTTCGTCATTCAATTTTACAGTTTTATATTTATAACCTACTCCATTTTCTTTATCTACAGCAATAGCTTCTATATGGATTTCTTCAGGCCCATTTGGATAATAAAAATATAAATCTGCTTCCATATTTTCTCCTATTTCAAGTGTTCTTTTAAAACTGCTTTTATCATACCATTCAGTAATATTTCTTAATTTCCCATTTTTATAAAATTTTTGAGATTTTCCCTCGCCACTTTCGTAATACTCTTGAGTCCAACCTTCCAGCATACCATTTTTAACTCCTAAAATTAACCTCACCTTGCCATTTTCATAAAATTTAAAACTAAGAAAATCAAGTTTCCCATTTTTTATAATAGATAAGTCAATAATATTTCCTTTTTTATCTCTGGTTACAATTACACCATTAAAAGGCAAATCTTCTCCTTTAGCATATATTATGCCATTAACTTTTTTACTTTCTTCTTTAGATATTATTCTATCAGTTTCAAAATTTTTTATTTGATCATACATATTTAATCTTTTTAAACCATTTATTTCTGATAATTTTATTGCATTTAAAACAGAAGAAATTCCTAATAAAATTATCATTATTAATTTTTTCATTTCTCTATCCTTTCATTACAGCCCAAAAACCTTCAACACAGGCAGTAAATAGTTAATCCAGTCCTTCGTTCCTCTCTGTTTATAAATGAC
>NZ_KI519449.1:0-990 GCF_000482505.1 Leptotrichia trevisanii DSM 22070 | reverse complement strand
GCTTCTACAAATTTGGCGTTGTCTGTTACCTGCTCCAGTATTATTTCAAATTTTCCTTCCGACTTTTCACTTAAACTCAGGGTTTCTGAGTAGCTTAATAAATTTACTTCTGGTATGTGGATGTATCTTACCGGGATTTCTCTATCTAACATAAATTCTCCTTTCACTACAAACCAAAAACCTTCAACACAGGCAGTAAATAGTTAATCCAGTCCTTCGTTCCTCTCTGTTTATAAATAACTGTCGGATAGTCTTTTTCTCTTTTGAATGTCCCATCCTTCTTGTATTCCTTACAAGTCCAGCTTCCATTTGGCTTCTCTTCGCAGTGCATTGCCACTTTATCACTGTTGTCATAATATTCAATATAATATTGTGAGGGTTTTGCTGGTTCATTCCACTCTCCACCAGCAATAAACTCATATTTTAATCGGTTATTTTCATAAAATTTCTGTTTCTGCCCAACTGTACTGTCATTTTTAAACTGCATTTCTGCAAATAAATTTCCTTTTTTATCATATAACAAAGATTTACCATCTAAAATAGATATTTTTCTATTTGCTGTCAGTTCTTTCAATAAATTTAACTCACCAGATTTAACTCCATTTTCATAATATGTAATTGTTTTTTCTCTAATATCATTCCTAAAAATATATCTATAACGTAATTGTCCATTTTTATAGTATCTAAAAGCCTGTCCTTCTGTTTTTCCGTTAATAAAAAAATAAATACCTTCAATGTTTAATCCGTCATCTCCATAAATTATTTGTGTCCCTGTAAATGGCTTACTTTCTCCTTTTATATAGACTATTCCATTTCTTCTCTCACCTTTATCAAAATCATCTTCTATCCTTGATGTCTCTATATCTTTTAATTCATTGTAATTACTTAATTTAATTATTCCTCTTACCTCAGATAATTTCACGGAGAATAAAGGAAAACTTAAAAATAGAAATAATAAAAATGTTTTTTTATAATCTTTTATCATTGACT
>NZ_KI519448.1:31682-46599 GCF_000482505.1 Leptotrichia trevisanii DSM 22070 | reverse complement strand
CGCCAAAGACTTGCATGTGTTAAGCATTCTGTCAGCGTTCATCCTGAGCCAGGATCAAACTCTTCATTCAATATATCTTCATATATTTTATTTCACCTTCGTCTTGACGAGAATCATTTTGATTCTTGACTTATATTTATCTTTTACACATTGTTGCTTCTTCTATTCTTATCTCAATTGTCCTGCGACACATTTCGTATCGACAGGATATATATTATCATAATTAGATTTCTTTGTCAACTACTTTTTTTCATTTTATTTGCGTTTTTTTGCAAGGTGTATTGTATAATCAAATGCAACAGTAAAATATATAATAAAAACTCTAAGTTTTTTACGAACCTAGAGTTTTTTTATTTATCTTAAAAATTATAATTCAATGTCTTCTTTTCTTAAGGTTGGGAATAAAATAACGTCCCTTATTGAAGCAGAATTTGTCTGCAGCATAACCAATCTATCAATTCCTATTCCAAGTCCTCCAGCTGGCGGCATTCCGTATTCTAAGGCACGGATATAGTCTAAATCCATTCCTTGGGCTTCATCATCCCCAGCTTCTTTTAATTTTACCTGCTCTTCAAATCTTTCCTTCTGATCTCTCGGATCATTTAATTCCGAATAGGCATTGGCAAATTCTCTTCCTGAAATAAATAATTCAAATCTGTCCACCCATTCAGTTTCACCTTTCTGATTTTTTGAAAGCGGAGAAATCTCTTTTGGATATTCTGTGATAAATGTTGGATTTAATAAAGTTTCTTCAACTTTTTCTTCAAATATCAAGTTTAAAATTCCATATTTTGTATAAGTTCTATCTTTTTCTAACGGAATATTCATTTTTTTTGCCTTATTTATGGCATCTTCGTCACCGCTAACTGTATCAAAGTCAAATCCAGTCGTTTCTTTTACAATGTCTTTCATTGTAACACGTCTCCAAGGTTTTGCCATGTTAATAGTCTTATCTTCATATTCAATTTCATATTTTCCGTGCAGTTCAAATGTCAAACTTGAAATCAAATCTTCTGTTAAATCCATCATATCGTTAAAATCAGCATAAGCCTGATACAGTTCCATCATCGTAAATTCTGGGTTATGTTTTATTGAAATCCCTTCATTCCTAAAGCTTCTATTTATTTCGAACACTTTTTCAAATCCACCTACAAGCAGTCTTTTCAAGTACAATTCAGGTGCTATTCTCAGAAACAGCTCCATATCAAGTGCATTATGATGCGTTACAAACGGCCTTGCCGTAGCCCCTCCAGCAACTGGGTGCATCATTGGAGTTTCCACTTCTGTAAATCCTTGTTTTTCAAGATAGCTTCTAAAAAATCTTATAATTTGGAATCTTTTTTTCATAGTATCCATAACTTCCCTGTTCATTACAAGATCCACGTATCTTTGTCTATAACGAGTTTCGATGTTAGTTAGTCCATGAAATTTTTCTGGAAGTGGACGTACATTTTTAGATAATACTTCAAAAGAATCCACTCTTAAAGTTAGTTCCCCAGTATTAGTTCTAAAAAGTTTTCCTTCAAGCCCAATAAAATCTCCAAGCCCCATTTTTTTATAAATTTCGTACTGCTCTTCTCCAACTTCATCTTTTTTCACATAATATTGAATTTTTCCAGTTGGATCCTGAATCTGTCCAAATCCATTTTTCCCCATTCTTCTGAAGGCAACGATTCTTCCAGCTGTCTTGAATACTTTGTCACAAGTTTCATCATATTGATTTATTTCTGCAATATCATTTAATTTTTCATATCTTCGTCCATACGGCTCAATACCTATTTCTTTTAATTCTTCTACTTTTTTCAGTTTTTCTTTTATAATACCATTATCATTGTGGTTTTGATTGCTCATTCACTTTTCCTTTCTGCTTTTTTTATTATGAAATAAATATATTTATATTCATATCTTTCTATTATTTAAATTTAGAAAATAAAATCTAAATAATTGGAGGGTGTCTCATAAGTCAAAAATAATTTTACTAACATAAATGTTATATATTTTTAAAAATCAACATATATTATTTTTATTGATTTTATAAATATAGTAAAATATATAAAATTTATAATTTGGTAATTTTATTTACTTTATGAGACAGCTCCTTAAATATCTATAAATTGTATTTCTAAATTTATACTATTTATTATTTCATTACTATGTATTATATCATATTCCAGCACTATTTTTCCATTTTCTTTTTGAATTTTTTTTGTAAAAATTTCGTACTTTCCTCGAAATTGTTTTGTAATGTAGGTAAACGGTGTATTTTTATTATTTTTGAATATTTGCTTGGAATTAATTTGTCCATAACGATAAATCTCTATAGAATCATTTTTATCGATGATTTTGCAATTTCCGTATTCATCTTTATAATGATATTCTTTTTTTTCTTCAAAATTTATTATTTTTTCCAGTTTAAATAATTTTTCATAATTTTGTTTAAAGTTATCTAAACTTTTTATTTTTATTTTCATTTTATTCCTTTATTTTTTATTTATTCTTCTTCATCATCAAAAAAATCATCCAAAAATTCTGATAAATCCTCGTCATCCTCATCTTCATCTTCAAAAAAATCAGTATTATCATCGTCATCCAATGAGTCAAAGTTACCTCCGTCATATTCTCCATCCGAATTTTCATCTTTGTCGTATTCCCCAAAATCTTCATTCCAATACATATAATCCTTATCGGAACCATAATATTCATCATTCCATATTTCCAGCACCTGATCTTCCTCATCTTCATCCAAATCATACAGTTCCTCTTCAATACTGTCATAATAAAACACTTTCTTCTCCCCAGTTTCATCATCACAAACTAAATATTCCTTATCTCCTACCGTAACATTGGAAAGGCAAGTATATCCTTCTACATCCCCTTCGTTATTAACTCTTTCAAATTCTTCCCCAGCAGAATACATATTTTTCCTCCATTATTTATGATATTTTATATTATTATTAATTGAAATCCATCTGTATATTTGCTCCGTTAAAATTAATCGCATAAGTTGATGCGGAAATGTCATTGCTGAAAAACATAGCCGAAAATCTACCATTTTTCTCAAGTTATCATTCACACCATTGGAACCGCCAATTATGAAACTAATTTCACTGTTTGTCATGGAAATTTTTTCGATTTTTTCTGCCATTTCTTCAGAAGTCAGCATTTTTCCATTTAAGTCAAGCAAAATATTATATGAATAATTTCTTTTTGAAATAGCATTTATTATTCTCTCAGTTTCGGAATTTATTGCATTTTCAATCCCCTTGTTATCATCTTCTTCAGCCAGTTCAACTACATCCAATTTTACGTACTTTGACAACCTCTTTGAAAACTCCGCTATTCCCTCTTTTATGTATCTGTCTTTAATTTTCCCAATACACACTATATTAATTCTTATCATATTTTTCCCTTATTGTCAAAAGTTTTTTTGATTTTTCCTGTTTTTTTCCTTATTTTTTTCTTCCAAACATTTTGTCCAAGTCATTTTTACTCAATTTCACAATAATTGGACGCCCGTGTGGACACGTATATTTCCCCACTTCATGAATCCTTCGCACCATATTCTGCATTTCAAACATATCGAGCTTCTGTCCAGCCTTCACAGCCCCTTTGCACGACATTGAAATAATAATATTTTCACGTAAATCCTTTATTTCCACTTCATTTTTCAAATCCATAAGCAGCTGTAAAAATACATTTTCAATGCTATCCCGAAAGTCAAAGGCAGGCACAGCCCGAATTACAATTTCATCTTCCGAAAACTCATCAATATCAAATCCAAAATCTCTAAAAATTTCGATATTCTCAAAAATAATATTTTTTTCAATTTGTGTAACTTCCATTTTCAGAGGCAATAATAAATGCTGCGATTCAATTTTCTTATTATAGAATTTATCCTTTAACTCTTCATACAAAATTCTTTCGTGAATAATATGCTGATCATAAATTTCCAGTTCGTCATCTCTGCGAACGAGAATATATGTATCAAAAATCTGCCCCAAAATATCATAATGAAACTGTTTTCCAACATGTTTTTCAAATGTTCCAACTTTATAATGGGATTCATTTTCAGTATTTTCATTTATAGTATCAGAATTGTCATATTCGTCAGAATTTTTATAATTTTCAAAATTACTGTTTTTATCCCAATTTTTCGTATAATATTCATCTTTTGTCTTAAAGTTTTCCACATTGTTTTCCACAGCCATTTTTGAATTATCATTCATCTTATTCCAAATTTCATCAAGGCTTGAATCATTTTCGTTTTTATTTTTTACAAAATTTTCATTATTTGAAAAACTATCATTACTCATATTTTTAAAATTATCCAAAAAATCAGTATTTCTATTATTCTTTTCAAAATCATCTACTGAAAAATTATCCTTCTCTCGTGAATTTTCACTATTTTCCAAAATTTTTCCATCAAAAGTTTCAAGGCTTATAACTTTCTGATTTTTACCCTTCAAAACATCGTCGGAAAACAAATCATCTTTTTCCACGGTGACATTTTCATTAATGTTAATATTTTTCTTTATCAAGTCAATATTTGGCTGCCAGTTTTCCCTGTCGTTATAATAAAAAAAGTCGTCAATTGCCGATTTTATTTCATTATAAACAATTTTATCATTTGAGAATTTTATTATTTTTTTGGATGGGTGAACATTTACATCAATTTCCTTTGGATCAGTATTGTAAAAAATAATGGCAAACGGATATTTCCCTTTCATCAATTTAGTGTAATAGCCGTCTATAACAGAACGTTCAATAGTTGCTGACTTAACATATCGGTTATTTACAAAAGTAAACATAAAGTCCTTTGAACTTCGTAAAATTTCCACATTTCCCAAATATCCGTATTCAAATTTTTTCAAATTTCTCAAAATAGATTTTCCAAATAATTCAAGAATTGTATTATCAATCCCTTTTCCACTTGTCTTTATCGTACTTTTTCCATCTAATTCAAGCGAAAATGCCACATTACTGTTTGAAAGTGCTTCCTTTAGTACAATATCCCTGATTTTACCATATTCTGTTGACATTTTTCGCAAAAATTTTCGTCTGGCAGGCGTATTGTAAAATAAATCCCTGACTTCCATTTCTGTCCCGACATTTCTCGAAACTTCCTCAAATTTTCTCACAACTCCGCCATAACAGCCAATTTTGTATCCTACAGGACTATTTTCGGAACGTGTAGTAATCGTAAGTTTAGACACCGCCGCAATAGATGACAAAGCCTCTCCACGAAATCCATAAGTGTTTAAGTTAAAAACATCTTCCTTTTCCTTAATTTTAGAAGTAGCATGTCGCTCCACCGACAAAAGCGTATCGTCCTTATCCATCCCAATTCCATTATCACTCACCTTAACATCCGTTCCAGCTTTAAAAACCTCAATTTTTATCATCGTAGCCTTTGCATCCAGCGAGTTCTCAATCATCTCCTTAATCATCGAAGCTGGATTTTCCACAACTTCCCCAGCGGCAATAATATTTGACACTTTTTCATCTAGTATTTTTATATATCCCACAATTTATCCTCCTTTTTTAATGTTCTTCTTTTTCCGATCTTTTCATTCTTTCAAGAAACTTCTTCTTCCTCAACTGCTGTGGCGTAAGTTTCTTTTCTTCTTCTTCTACTTCTATTTCCTCCACATTTTCCACAACTTCCTCTTCAACATCAATTCCCAGCATTTCCCCAAAAGCCTTTATAACCTCATATCCTCTAATTGTCTTGCCTTCCTCAAATTTCACACAATAATTATCATGTTCAACAGCCAATTTTATCACATTAAATGTTCTCAATTTTTCAGCCTCATCAAAAAGTTTTATTCTTTCTAAAAACTCTTCTTTTGGAAATATTATTTTATCATCTTTTCTTAAAAGAGGGAGCAGCCAGTTGCGAATGCTATCGTAGGTTTGTTCTATTGGTTTTTTAGGCTTTTTGAATACAGTTTTTTCTGTTTCTATCAATTCTTTTTCATTTAGATTTTCAACTTTTGGAATTTCAATTTGAAGCATTTCATCTTTTTCAATAATTTCTTTAGCTTCATCTGATTTTTCCTCTGATTCTATATTCTCAGTTTCTTCTTTTATAAAAAACTCCCTTTCGTATAATTTGTCATCTATCTTAATTCTCTGTTCTGCCTTTATTTCCCTTATCTTAAAATTTTCCTTATCCAGAATGTAATATCCTGATAAATCCAGTTCAAAGTCCATCTTTTCAAACATTTCCTTTTTTAACAAATCCCGCACTTTTGAAACAAGCACATTTCTACTCATCCTGTCATCATAATAATCCATTCTGAAATTCAATTTTATAACATCCTTTTCTTCTTCATCCAGCTTAAATATCAGTTTGACAGGTATTTTTTCGTCTATAGGCATTGACTGAATAATATATTCCACCTCAAATTCATTCTTATCGTTAATTTGTTTATCATAAATATCTAAAAACAAGAATGATAATGGAGTTTCGGTAAATAGCAAACTTTCAAGATCTTCAGAATTAATCAAATTCTTATAATTAAAAATTGTTAAATGGATTTGAGTGGCATATTCATTTCTATTTTTAAAATATTTAAACAGATTTTTATCTATATTTTCAGTAATTAACTCCTTATTTAAAATTTGAGGATTATTCCATTTATTAAAATCAATAATATAAATATTATTATCTTCCTCTAATTCTTTAAATACTTGTAACTCTAACTTTGAAAATTTGTCATTAATATTTTTGGATTTTATAAACTTTATACCAATAATATTTTGATCAACTTCCTGAATTTTAATTTTTCCTTTTGCTTTTATATTTTGCAATTCTCCATTTATTTTATAGATATTTGGAACTAAACATTTAACTCTTTTGATTACTTCTATTTTTTTCATTATTTCACTTCCATACTATATAATGTAAAAATTTATTTTTTGGCATAATTTATCATATCATATTCCAAATAAATTAATCCTTTTTCAAATAATATTTTATTCTTTAATTTTTTTACCTCTTCTTCTTCTCCCAATTTTTCATAAATATGAACTAAGTTGTAAATTGATCTAGCATCTTTCAATGCCATCCCTTTGTTATAAATTATTATTGCATTTTCTATATCGTTATCTTCTTCCTCATATATAGCACCTAAGTTAAAAATTGATTCTCTATCTTCTTTTTCAACTCCTATTTTATAAATTTCTTTTGCTTTTTCAATCTTTTCATTATCTTCTTCTATTCTTCCGATTATTGATAATGATTGAAAATTACCTAACTCGTATGATTTTTCTAATATTTTTTTTGCTAAATCTTTTTTTAGAATATAATAGTATAATTTCCCTAATTCATAATAACCATCTTTTTCATTAATTTTTATTGCATCTTTTAATTTATTTTCTGCAATATTATAGTTTCCAAGAAAAGCAAAACTATTTGCATCATTAATTTGGTTAAAAAATTTTTTATCTTTATCAGAACCTTTAATATATTTAATATTATTTATCATATCTTCGTTTATATCTTCAACCAGAGTTTCATTAAAAAGTTTATTTTCCCATTTATCCATATTTTTTTTATCATTTTTTAAATATGAAATTATAAATAAATTATAAATTGCTTCACCATTTTTTTCAATATTTTCAATTTCTAATAATACTTTCTCAGCTTCATTAAATTTTTTTTCAGACATGTATATTTTAGCCAATTGTATATTGCAGAAATTTTCATTTTCTTCGACACCTTTTTGGTACCATTCTTTCGCTTTTTCCACATCTCCTTTTTCTCTATAAATATCTCCTAATGGTAAAGTTGACAGTATATAACCTTTTTTATAGCCTAATTCAAAAAATTTTATTGCTCTTTTTTCGTCATTTAATTCTGAAAAATAAAATATTCCAAGTTGATAATATCCTTCTATATCATATTTTATTGATTTTTTTAATAAGTTTTCAGCTTTTTCATAATTTTTTTTTCACTCATTTCATTTGCTTTTTTCAGTATTTGTTCATATTTTTCTCTATTCATAAAACCTCCTTTAAATAAAATATACTGAAATAAAAATAAAATTGTTAATATCCCTATTCCAAATACTATTATTTTATTATAAATTTTCATCAAAATTTCCTTTCCTTTTATTTTACTATTTCTATTATAGAAATGTCATTATTTAAATATTTAACGCTTTGTTCGTACTTTTCTTCAATGCTTTCTCCTAATTCTTCATACAATATCTTACGTATTTCTTTATCTTTTGATTTTATTTGTGTATATTCCTTATTAATATCTTTAAAAAATCCTTTTTTTATTTTATTATTTTCGCTTTTTTCTAATTCTTTTTTTGTAGCTTTTTTTTGCCAATTTTTTTCTTTACGATTTGCATTCCCCCTCCTCTCTCTTCTAGATTTATTTGACATTGGATTTTCTTTAACTTTTAAATAATTATTGTTAAAAATTGATAAAGGTGTATTAATAAAACTAGAAACCTCATAAACTTTGCTAGAAATTCCAAAAATTGTTTCAATTTCTTCAGAGCTATATCCTACACTACTCAAAATTTCTTTTCCAACACTAATGTTTTTTCCTTTGTACATTGAAATCCCTGCTGATAATGATGATTCAATTCCATTAATAAATTCAACTGAGGAAGTCCCCATTCCTATTATTCCTAAAAACCCTATATAAGGAACTTTTGTCATTTTTTTTGAAGCAGCAAATTTTCCAGCAGATTCATAAGTTTCTTTTATACCATTCTGCAATTGTTGGACCCAAATACTTTTCATAAATGCTATATTTTGTGTTGCTGTTTTTTCTGTAATGTTTTGTCCATTAAAAATAATATCAATAGGATTATTAGAATCTATTCCACAAAAAAGTTTACTTTCATTTGATAAAGTTTTTTTTCCACTTTTTAGAATATTATTAAAAACATTTCCCCATTTTCCATTTTCCACATTACATAAACTACAACTAATTAAACAGTAACCCTCTTGTTCTATTCCATTTTTATCACAAATAATAAAATTATAACTATTATTATCAGATTCTGTTGCTACTGGTTTTCCTAAAATTTGCGTTTTTCTATCAATAACTTTTAATTTTAAAAACAAATCCTTACTAATTAAATTTTTACATTTTAATAATGCACCATCACAAACATATGTTTTTAAAATTTCTTTATTAATTTTTGTTTCTACTATTGTTCCTAAACTTAACGGACTTATTTTATAAAATAAGTCTTGCATTTTTTTCCTATTTTCGAGTCTATTTTTAATTTGTTCATAAGTTACTGCTATATCTGAGTTTCCATTAAGATATTCATTATACATCTAATCACCCTTATTTCAAAATTTAAATTAAATATTTTAAAAACTCTCTTTTAAAATATATTATTCTATTTTGACTATTCTCATTTGATAATTCATACTGATTTTCTTTTTCACATATTTTAATCATATTATCAACCTTTTTCGTAATCCTCACATCATCCAGCAACATCAGTTTCCCGTACTCAACCTTCACATTCTCAAATTCCCTTCTGTATTCTGAATTTATAAATTTATGAAATCTTAAATTACTCATTTTATCATAGTTTAAATGTCCTTTTATTACATAAATACCTTTTTCTTGCTTTGTTTGCAGTGATAAAGGAACAGGCTTTGAGACTATTCCATATATTGTCTTTTTCTTGTCAGAAATATTGCTCTTGAACACGCTGTAAAATTTATAGTTCTTTATGAATTCAAGAAAGACATCTTCATCCGATACCAGCTTTTTGTACTTTTCTAAATCTGGATATTTCAATTTTAAATCCACATTCTCAATTTTTATTACTTCCTGCTGAATAATTTCTATTTTTTCCATAATTTCATCAATATTCAAAATTTCCAGCAGTTCAAATTTTTGATTTACTAAAAAATATAGCTCTTCAAATATAAAGTTCTCCAGTATCCGTTCCTTTAAATATTCCACATTATATTTATTTTCTTCTTCCTTTATCCGATAAACCAGATGCTTTTCATCTTCCTCTGTAAATTCCTCTATTTTTTCCAAAATAAAATCACATTGCTCATATTCTTCATACAGTTTATCATTTACCAATCTTTCAAAAATTTTGATATATCTAAACCTTTCCTTTTTCAAAAAATCCGTTATATGCTC
This sequence comes from Leptotrichia trevisanii DSM 22070, assembly GCF_000482505.1. Classification (NCBI taxonomy): domain Bacteria; kingdom Fusobacteriati; phylum Fusobacteriota; class Fusobacteriia; order Fusobacteriales; family Leptotrichiaceae; genus Leptotrichia; species Leptotrichia trevisanii. The sequence goes on along the minus strand of NZ_KI519448.1, from coordinate 36,458 downwards.
CGGATTTCTCCTATATTTTTCATCTATCATTTCCAACACCTGCTCTTTTCAAAATTTATCCATTTATCAATACTTTTCCACCACCAGCAACTTTTGATGTCCCTGATGAAGTTATTGTCGTGTCATTGTTAGAGGTTATCGTAGTATTTTGTGTTGATGTCTGGGTAATATTCTGTGCAAGTACAGATTTTACCCCTTCCACAGTTTCAGAATAATTTTTAGCACTATTGCTTATGTTTCCTGCACTCTCTGAAATACTATCCGCACTTTCTGATATACTACTAGCAGTCTGTGAAATTGAACTTGCTGCACTTGTTGACAAACTATTAGTCGCAAGCACCATATTAAAATCTGAATCCCCAACATGATAATTCCTGTTAGCCACATCAGTAAACCTACCATTCCCATCATTATTAACCGCACCCAGCACTATTGCCTGTGTTTCATTCCCGTTTGGAAAATAAAGTGCCACCCTATCATTTACTTCTGGTGCTGGTGTAAATCCTGTATTTGTCTGACTATATGGAGTTACATATGGAAAATAGCTTTTCCCAGCATATTTATCTTCAAATGACTGTCCATTTTCTCCCAATTTTAGCAATCCTTCCGTTAAATCTAATGTCATTACGGCTATATCACTCGCTTTAACTCTTTCTTTTACATTTTCATTCTGACTTTCAGCTTTTTCTATATATTTATTAAGCGGTTTTGCTCCATTCTTTCTTCCCTCAAGATTATCTGAATTTCCATCAGTTCTTCCATGATTACTCTTGCTTTCATCTGTTCTTGCAATATGTACTGTTCTCGCTTCTATTACTGCTCCTCTTATCTTTTCGTGTGGTATTGGATCTACAAAGTAGTCTGTCTGTTTTCCTAGTGTGTATTCGCATTTTAACGTATTTCCTTCGTTGTATATTCTGCTTTCTATAACGTAATAATCGTTTTCAGTTTCTTCTCCGCCTGCCCTGTTTCTAGTTTTTAATTTTATTGGGGTTGAAACAGGATATACTTCTGTTCCTGTTATTTTGTACATTGTTCTTTTATTTTTCTTGCTTTTTCCATATTGAGAATATGTTGTATTTGGTGTCTGCACAGCCTGATTTTTCAAAAATCCAACCAGGACTTTATCATAATAAGGGATTACTGGCTGTCCTGTATATGAAGCCAGTCTTTTTAAATATTCCCAGTCTGTTTCGTTATACTGGATTGTCATTCTTGGGACTTCTTTCATATCTTCTCCCACGCTTATTATTTTTTCTCCATTTGCCCCATAATTTTTGTTAATTTCTTCAGCTATTGCCGAATAAGTTAGTGAAGAATCCTGAAATGAACGGTATCTTGGTATCCTGTCAAGAATAATACTTTTAGAAATACAGGTAATTTCCACTACTAAAGAGCCTGTCTTAATTTCAGAAAGTTTGATATCATCAATTATCCCATTTAAAAATATTTTATCATTTGAAGCTCCGTTTTCATTTGAAATATTGCTTTTTCCAGAAATAATAATTTTAATATCCTCATCCTTGTCTATTGCAGCATCATAAATATTTATCTGCTGTAAAGAGGCGATATACTTTATTTTTCCAACAGTATGCTCCCCAATTCCTGAATCTATTTTTAAAGTCATATCCCTCCACAATATTTGCTGCCCGTCAATTTCTATTTTTATTCTTTCTGCTGAAAAAAATTCTACTGGTTTTTGGTTTTGTAAGATACTATTCATTTCATATCGCTCCTTTTAAAATTTATTTATTTTTTCAAATAAAATGCATCTACTTCTCAAACAACTAACCTCATATCCACAGATTTTAACATCAACAAGGCACTTTTTAAATAACTTGCTTCAAAATCAGAAAATTTTACAATCTCACAGTCCTGCTCACAATAATCTTATATTTCTGCCCAAAAATCCCTGCCAATTTTTTTAAATCCTCTTCCAGACAAAGTACCTTCACATTAGGCCCTGCATCCATTGTAAAATAACATTTCTCACCATTATTTCTCAAATTTTTTACAAAATCCATTGCTTCGTAAGTTTTTTCGTTAAAATATGTAAATGGAGGATTTGCAGTTTCAGTTGTCTTGTGCATTCTAAGGGCATTTTCTTCTGTCAAAGTTCCCACTTTTTCAAAATCATTTTCAGCAAGATATTTTTTCATATTTACAAAATCAATTTCTGACTGTTTTACCCACTCATCAAAATATGCCGAAGTTTTGGCACAAAGCTCCATTCCATTTCGGCTTGAAATTTTCTTTTTATTTTCATTCAGCACAAGCACAATCATCGCCAGTTTCAAATCTGTCTTTACCTCATAAATTTCCCCAGTATCCTTATCCCAAGCCGCAATTGGTCCAAAAAAACTTCTTGAAGAAGATCCCGAACCAAATTTTGAAATCTGTGCAAGTTCAGCTTGTGTATAATTTTTTTCAAAAAGTTCATTACAAGCCTTTATTACAGCGGATAAACCGCTCGAACTGGAAGAAAGTCCCGCAGCTGTCGGCATATTATTTGTTGTAGCAATTTTTACTTTCTGATTCCTATTTTCCCTGAACAAATCTACAACTTTACTAATCTTTTCTGTATGCTCTCTATCCTGCAATTCTCCATTTAAATAAAATAAGTCCGTTATATCCGAAAATTTATCTTTACAATTTCCGCTTTTCATTTCCTTTTCAACTGCAATTTCAATATCCTCATCATTTATAAATTCCATCTCTGTTTTTGTGAACATATCGTTAAGGGTAAGGGAGATGCTGCTTGTGGCAGGTATCATTTTTGCTGTATCTTTTTTCCCCCAGTATTTTATAATTGCAATATTAGCATAAGATTTGACTTTTACCATTTTTTCTCCTTTATTTTTTTATTAAATTTTCTCCACCCAAATATTTTCTGCTCCACATTTTATCAGTCCCTCTTTTATCTTTTCTACAATATCCAAATTTTTTGCAAGTGCAATTACACAGCCTCCTAATCCGCCACCAGAAATTTTTGCACCGCTTGCTCCTTTTTCAATCGCTGTTTTTACAAATAAATCTGTTTTTTCAATGGTTATGTGTAAATTTCCGAGTTCTGTATTTGCTTTTGTCATAATTTTTCCTATTTTATCAACTTTCTTTTCTTTAGATTCATTGTTTTCAGTTAAAATTTTAACCATTTCATCTGTCAATTCGCCTAATTTTTTTAAAAAAATATCAGCTTTGCTTCCTAAACTTTTTACATTCTGAATCGCTTCGCCAGTATTTCCATAAATACCTGTATCTGCAATTACAAGATATGCGTCAAGATTTAAGTCAATGTAGGAAAATCCCTTGTTTTTTATGAATTTTATGGCTTTATCGCTAAGGCACGTTTTGGCGTCCAGCCCGCTTGGTGTGTTGTGAGCTACAATTTCTGCCGTGTGAACCAATTTTTCTAGCAATTCATCATCCAGATTTTCCTCAAAGTAGTCAAAGACTGCTTGAATTGCAGCAATACTGACTGCAGCTGAAGAGCCCATTCCACGTTTTGGCGGAATTTGGGAAGTTATTTTGTATTTTATTTTCGCATTTTCTTTTTTTAAATGTTTTAATGCAGTAAAAACTGCAACCGAGAGAGTGTCTGTCTTGTTATAAAAAAAGCTAGTTTTGGCTTCTTCTACTAAGCATTCAATTTCAATCTTTTTTAGAGGAATAGCAATGGCAGGATAGCCATAAACGACAGAATGTTCTCCAATTAATATGATTTTACTATGTGATTTTCCGATACCTTTTTTCATTGAATTTTTCCTTTTTTATACTAGAATTATATAAATTTATTATACTAGAAAAGCTAAAATAATCCAATAATTTTTTATATATTTTCAAAACCCAAAAAATTAATAAAACATCATATTTATATAAAATAGTATAATTTTTTGACTTGTTTTTCTAAAAACAAAAAAACTCTAGGTTTCTAAAAAACTTAGAGTTTTTCTTATACACTTGTTAAAAAGATGATGAATTTTTAATAATCTCCTTAATATGCCTCATCAGGATCATCTTCAGAAGCAATAAGAGTAGCTTTAGTTAAACGTAACCCTCTGTATCCGTTTCCTTCAAAATAAATTTTGTAAATAGATCCTTTTGAAATTGAAGATAGTTTACCACTTGTAAATTGGAATGTTTTTCCAGATTCCAAACTTTCACAAGTTGCTCTTCCTTTTGACTTACTGATAACTTGGCATTCATTTACAAATCTTGAAAATCCTAATGCTCCAAATGCTAAAAATCCTACTAAAATTAACTTTTTCATGCTGATCAGCTCCCTTTTTTATTTATATAATACCGTTTTCAATCATAGTATACCATATAATTTAAAAAAATCAAGTATTTTTTTTGCTTTTTATTCAAAAGTTTTAAAATTTACAGTAAAATTATATAAAATCATTTTATATCCATACTAAACTTCATTTAAAAATAGAAATTAGATTTTATAATATTTACACTATATTCTGTAAAAAATGGTTTTATCCGATTTCTACTATTTAAATAGGAAATAGTATTATTTAACAAATTTGAATATATTATGTGTGCTTAAAAAAGACAGAAGTAAGAATTTCCCTCTGCCTAAAAATTTTAAAAATTAAATCTAACTCCAGTCGTAAACACATTATTATTTCCTTTACCTTTTCCACTGTCAATAGAGCCGTCATAGTTTACATACCAGCCAAATCCAGAATTTACTTCTGTCAATGCTCCAACTCCTACCCAAGTTTTATTTTTAGAAAGCCCTATACCTTTAACTTTGAATGTTGCTCC
>NZ_KI519448.1:0-30957 GCF_000482505.1 Leptotrichia trevisanii DSM 22070 | reverse complement strand
GTTTGTGAATGTTGGAATGTAAGTGCCTGTGCAGAAGCGTAAATTTGTCCAGATAGACTGTCCAAAACTGCTGCCCTGTTTGAAGAAGTAAGTGCCTGAAGTTTGGCAGCTTTTCTTTCAAATTGAGCGACATTTCCAGCAGTTCCATTTTCAATATTTTGATCTAGCTTTTGGAATGCAGTTTCCAAGTTTTCGGCAGTAGTTTTTTGCATTTCGTCAGATTCTGCAATTTTTTCTACATAATCCACCATATTTTTTCTGCTTAATTTTACATTTACCTTATTATCGGCAGTTTCGACATTCCCGTTTATCAATTCAGGAGTTTCCACTTTATTAAAACTTCCATTAATTCCTTTTTCCGCTTCAATTACAGTAGATGATACTGGTTTTGCTGTAACATATCTATTACTTAATGTTTGCAAAGTGTTATTTCCATTCAAATTCACAGTTCCATTAACTTTAAGTTTTGTTCCTATTTCTGCCTTTGTTACTGCTCCATTTCCTGCAATATAATCTCCTGTTATGACGGCACCTGAACCTCTATTTTCAAAAGTTCCACCATCATTCTGCACATTTACTTTTGAAATAGTTCCATTGCCATTTCTTAAACCAATCATTGTTGTTGGATAAGTTATTAATGTACCATTTTGGCTTATATCAATATTCGAACCATTTTCTCCATATATTTCCAAAGTTCCACCAATTATATCGGTACTTCCGTGATAAGTATTATTTCCTGTCAAAACTAAAGTTCCGTTTCCAGATTTCTTTAATCCGCCTTCACCATCAATATCATTTTCAAATATAGAAGTCCCATCCGTAACATTTGCATTAAATTGTCCTCTTAATCCACCTAATGCAGCTCTTTCACCCACAATCAATTCGCTGCTAAATTTGGCAGGCCCTTTTAATGCCTTTGCTTCATCCAGAAGTCCCCATCCAAATATACTGTCTACTCCTGGTTGTCCTAAATCTTTTGCTGTTGTAAGTATTGTCTGTTTTAATTCATGTCCTGTCATCCAAGGGAATTTTTCCTTTACTTTAACTGCCGTTGCTGTTACTCTCGGTGCTGCAAAGGAAGAACCATAAGCCGAACATCTAGGTAATTCACAATCTCCACTTGCAGAAATTGTCCACCATTTTGCCTTTCCTGCTCTTGCAAGATGCACTGGATATTCCCTTCCATCAGGTTGTACTCCAACTACCGCAATCCACCCTCTATAAAGTTCAGGTATGTAATGAGGCATTCCAGCTTGAATTGTTGGTGCATTATATGTTTTTGTTCTACCATTTCTATCTGTTGTTGTATTTCCTGCAGCCCATACAAATAAAGAGCCATTATTTACTGCTTTTTTATAAAAATTATTTAACTCATCTATCCTTCTATCAAGAATCCTGCTATCATTAACCTGACTTTCTCTCATAACAGAGGGGTATAAATGTGGTTTATAATTTGAAAAGTTATAATCAGAAAATTCCAAAGCTGTACCAAAAGACTGGTTAAATATCCTTACTCCACGATTATACAAATCTTCATATTTTTCCTTATCTGTTATTAAATGGCCTCCTCTTTCCCCAAAACTAACCCCATACACAGAAGCACCTTTTGCCCCTTTACCACTTTTTCCAGCTAAAATGGTAGCAACCATCAACCCATGATCATCTTCACTCAATGTGCTGTAAGTGTCTAAAGTCTTTTGAATAGCAGTAAATCTATCTCCAAATTCTTCAGTTAATACCTTACCAAATTCTGTTCCCAAGTTGAGAAGTCCACCTCGATAAAAGCTATCTGTATAAGCATTGTTACTTAAAAAATCACTATCCAAAACTCCAACTTTAACACCCGCTCCAGTTATATTCCGTCTATCCGTCGGTTTTGGAAATCTAGTGTCTTTTTCTGATACCTGTGGTTTTATTTCCGGAACAGAAGGATTATTTGTTTTGTTTTCTTCTGTTGGCAATATTGGTTTTGGTAAATTTTGGTTATTTTCTCCGACTATATTGGTTGTCCCATTATTATTTCCCTTATTTCCAGTTCCACCAGTTCCAGCTGTATTTCCTGGTAATGAAGGTAATGTTGGTGTTGGTGCCGTTCCTGCTGTCTGAGTAACAGAACTGCCACCGCCTCCACCTCCGCCACAGCTTGACAAAATCGCTATTAAACTTATTAATATTATTCCTTTCTTCATTCTTTCACCTTTCTCCTTTATTATAAAATTTAAAGCCCCATAATTAATTTTACCCAAACCCTACGATTGTTTTTTATTAACTTAAATCAAGGGTTCGGGTGTGTTAAAAACCGAACTAAATATTAAAACTGTACCCTCAAAATCCAAAACATTTTTAATATTTATTGTTCAATTTTAAGAGAGTTTGAGTATGCTTTGTTTCTTACATCATAATTTTAGCATAACAAATGAAAAAAATCTTTTTAATATAAGTATTTTTTATATCAATTTTCTTATAAAAAAAAGAAAGATTATATATTTTTTATAAAAAAAATAAAAATTAAGGAAAGAAAAAAAGACGCCCTAATGAACGTCTTCTTATTTTTGGAGAGAAAATCAACTTGTGAAAATTGATTTATCTTAGTTATATATAAAATATAGCTAAAATCATATTTAATTTGTCTTTTGTGAATTTTTTTATTAATAAATTTATTCACAGACATAGTTTGTTATTAAAATTCTTTTTTAATTTGCTCAACCCATGCGTCAATTCTTTCATCTGTCAATTCAGACTGGTTAACTTCATCTAGGGCAAGTCCTAAAAATTCACCATTTTTTGCTGCTCTTGATTCGTTAAATTCATATCCTTCCGTTGAAGTTTTTCCAATGATTGTTGCACCAGTTTTTTGGATTTCTTCATCAATGATGGCAATTCCATCCATAAATGTTTCAGAGAATGTTCCCTGATCCCCACTTCCAAAGTATCCTACTTTTTTACCACTGAAGTCTTTGCTTGCCAAGTCGTCAACAACTGCCGCCCAGTCATCCTGCAAGTCTCCAAATCCCCATGTAGAAGCTCCTAAAAGCAGTACATCAAAATCTTCTAACTTATCTTCATTTCCATCAATATTAAAAACTTCTGCCCCTTCAATCTTTTCTCCGATTTTATGAGCTATATCTTCTGTTACACCTGTTGTTGATCCGAAAAAAATTCCTACTTTTGCCATATTGAACCTCCACATTTATTTATTATTTAATAAAATAAATTCTCTTTGATTAAATTTTTATACAGAGAATATATCATATTTTACTTTGATTGTCAAATTTTTTTGATTTTTGAATTTATGTAGCTACTTTTCAAAAAAACTCTTTAAGTACAGCGTATATTTTTGCTAAATATACCACATATAATAATCTTCTTCCGTTTTCGGAATAATTCTGGCGGGAATACCCACTGCAACCGCTTCATCAGGTACATCCCGTAAAACAACCGAATTTGCTCCGACTCTCACATTTTTTCCAATTACTATATTTCCCAAAAGTTTTGCCCCTGTACCAACTGTTACATTTTCCTTTAAAGTAGGGTGTCTTTTAGTTTTTGAAGCACTTACCCCTCCAAGAGTTACACCGTGGTAAATAACGCAATTATCTCCTATTTCCGCCGTTTCTCCAATTACAATTCCCATTCCATGATCAAAAAATATTTTATTTCCTAATTTTGCTCCTGGATGAATTTCTATCCCTGTTAAAAAACGGGAAATTTGCGAAATTAATCTTGCAAAAAAATATAATTTATGATTCTGAAAAAAATGTGCAATCCTATGATTAATAACGGCATGTAACGATGGATAAAGAAAAACTTCTATTTTGTGCCTCACTGCCGGATCCTTTTCTGCAATATTATTTATTTCATTTCGCAACCATTTAAAAATAATAATCACACTCCTTAAAAATTATATCTTATTATATACTAAAACTGTTTTAAAAACAACTTTTTTATATACATTAATGCAAAGAAATTTTTTAAGGATTATAAAAAGGCAATTCATCTTAAATATATTTAATATTAAAGAATTCTTGCCATATAATTTTTTATAAACTATTTCTAAATGCTTCAACTGATAAGTATTTTTCACCGCCATCAGGTAAAATTGCTAAAACTTTTTTTCCTTTTCCTAATTTTTTAGCCACTTTGTAAGCTGCTGCAATTGCGGTTCCAGAAGAAATTCCTACAAACAGTCCGTTTTCCTTTGAAGTTCTTGTTGCAAATTCAATAGCTTCATCATTTTCTATTTTTATAATTCCATCTACAAGTTCAGGATTATAATTTCCAGGAACAAATCCGGCACCAAGTCCCTGCTGCGAATGTTTTCCAGGCTGCTCTCCAGATAACACGGCAGATGTTGCAGGCTCTATCGCAAACACTTGTACTCCAGGACGTTCCTCCTTTAATCTTTTCCCAATTCCTGATAAAGTTCCAGCAGTTCCAACTCCTGAAACAAAGGCGTCAATTTGTGGAAAATCATCCAAAATTTCTTTAGCAGTAGTTTCATAATGTTTTGCAGGATTTGCAGGGTTTTCAAATTGCTGAGGCAAGAAGTATCCGTTTTCAGCTGCCAGTTTTTCAGCTTCGGCAATTGCACCTTTCATTCCCTTTGCCCCTTCAGTTAAAATTAATTCAGCTCCATAAGCTGCCAAAATGCTTCTTCTTTCCACACTCATTGAATCAGGCATCACAATTACCACTTTATATCCTTTTGCTTTCCCAATTAATGCCAACGCAATTCCAGTATTTCCCGAAGTAGGCTCAACAATTGTCCCTCCCGGTTTTAATTTCCCTTCTTTTTCAGCCGCCTCGATCATTCCAAGTGCCGCCCTATCCTTTACACTTCCACCAATATTATATTTTTCCAGTTTTACATAAATATCAGCAATATTTTTTTCATTTAAAAATTTTAGTTTTACTACAGGCGTATTTCCAATTAAGTCCAAGATATTTTCATAAATCATTATAAATTACCTCCATATTTAATATATTATTTCTTTAAATTTGTATCTACAACTATTATATCACTAATTTTTTTCAAAATCAATAGAAAAACATAAATATTTTCAAATTTTATTTTCCATTCTGACTTAAATTACAAATTCATATCATCAACACTATCCAGATATTCCTTAATTTTTGGAATTACAGCCGCTATTGTCCCTTCCTTAAACGGATTTTTCAAATTAGCAGACTTCATAAGCTCAAAGAACGATTTGCTTCCTCCAAGTTTACATAAATTCAGATAATCCTGCCAAGCCTTTTCCCTGTCTTCCCTTGATTTTATCCAGAATTGGAAAGCACACACCTGAGCTAATGTGTAGTCAATGTAGTAAAATGGCGAACTGAAAATATGTCCCTGTCTAAACCAGAAAATTCCGTTTTTCAATTCTTCAACTTCCCCATAATCTCTAGTCGGCAAGTATTTTTTCTCAATTTCAAGCCATTTTTCACGACGCTGCTGTGGCGTAACTTCTGGATTTTCATACACCCAGTGTTGAAATTCGTCAACTGTTACTCCATAAGGAATGAATAAAAGAGCTTCTGACAAATGAATAAACTTGTACTTGTCAGTATCATTTTCAAAGAACAAGCCCATCCACGGCCAAGTCAAAAATTCCATACTCATCGAATGAATTTCACAGGCCTCATAAGTTGGCCACAGATATTCAGGCACATCAAAACCTCTGCTCTGGTAAACTTGAAAAGCGTGTCCAGCTTCATGCGTCAAGACATCGATATCATGTGCAGTCCCATTAAAGTTAGCAAAAATAAATGGAGCCTTATGTTCTGGAATATAAGTGCAATATCCGCCACTCATTTTCCCCTTTTTAGAAAGTAAGTCAAGCAAATTATTTTCAGTCATAAATTTAAAAAATTCATCAGTTTCCTTCGATAATTCCCTATACATTGTTTTCCCGTGATTTAAAATCCACTCAGGTGAACCATGCGGATCAGCATTCCCGGAATTAAATTTTATAGCTTCGTCATAAAACCTAAGTTTTTCAACCCCAAGTCTTTTTTCTTGTCTCTTACGAAGCTCAGTATGGAGTGGCACAATATTCTCAAGCACCTGCTTTCTGTAACCTTCCACCATTTTTGCATCATATTCAAGTCTTGACAATTGCTTGTATCCAAATTCCACATAATTTTTATATCCCATTTTCTGTGCCATTTTAGTTCTCACTTTTACAAGCGAATCATAAATATTGTCAAATTCTTCCTGATTTTCAGCAAAAAATTGAGCTACTTTCCTTGCCGCCCCAATTCTCACATTTCTATCCTTAGATTGAGTATAAGGAACCATTTGCGATAAATTAAGCTCTTTTCCATCAAAATTAATTTTAGCACTGGCAATCAATTTCGAATATTTGCTTGACAATCTATTTTCCTCCTGTGCATCTGGAATAATTTCATTCGAGAAAATTTTCAATGTATTTTCCGCCAGATCAAACAATAATTTTCCATATTTCTTAACAAGTTCATCTTTAAATCTTGAATTAACAAGCACTCTATAAAAATCATTCGTAAATCCAAACAGAATCGGACTGATTTCATCCATATACTCATTTTCCTTATCATAAAACTCATCATTCGTATCAATGCTATGCCGAATCGAAACAAGCGTCTGCATAGTCTCAATATGATTTCTCAGCTTTATAATCTTATCAAACGCCTCAATTTGCACCTCTACATTCTCTGCCTTTTCAAAATTTCCTATTAGTTCTGAAAATTCCTCTTTTATTTTCTCCAAATCCAAATGTTCATATTTGTAGTCATTAAAATTCATAATTTTTTCCTCCCATTTTTTCATAATACACTCAAAAACAAACTGACAAAATTTAAAATTCAACAGGATATAATTCACCAATTCAATTTTATCAAAGTTTTAGTATATTTTTTAATTTTTATAATTTATTTTAGTATATCAAATTTTGGATGAAATAACAATTTGAATATAAATTTTATCTGTTTAATTTTAAATGAGCTGCATACCTCAAAGATTTACTCCATAATACTCAAATTTCAGATTTATATATGTTTTGATAACCTTAGTATAAAGATTAATTTAATTTAGGAGGACAACAAAATGAATAAAAAATATATGACTATAGCCGAATGTATGGATATTTGGATAAAAAATGAACATAACTATATAAAGGAATCCAGCTATGCCTTATACCTGACAATTATAGAAAAACATTTAAAAGTTTATTTTAAAAACAGAAAAATTAACACAATTTCCAACAAGGATTTTGAGTCTTTTATACTAAATAAATTAAAGTTTGGAAGATTAGACGGAAAAGGGGGATTATCGAGAAAAACTGTAAAAGATATGGTAATTATCCTAAAAGCTGTTCTAAATTTTGCAATGAAACAGAAAATAATAAAAAGAAAAGATTTTGATTATAAAATTCCTCAGGATAAGACATTAAAGAAAGTAGATATATTTACTTTTGAGGAAAGATTAAAAATTTTTAAATATGCAAAAAATCATTTAGATAGCAAAACTTTAGGAATTTTAATTTGTCTATGCACAGGACTTAGAATAGGTGAAATATGTGCATTAAAATGGGAAGATATAGATTTAAGAAACGGATTCATTAACATAAATCACACAATCCAGAGAATTTACACAAGCAAAATAAAAAAAAGCAAAATAGTTATTTCTTCCCCAAAAACAGAAAATTCCAGACGAAAAATCCCAATTGCTTCCGAATTAAATCTGATTCTGGAAAAATTTGATAGAAATAAAGATTTTTATGTTATTTCCGGAAGTAAAAAATACATTGAACCTAGGACATATCGAAAATTTTTTAAAAAAATATTAACCATTTTAAATATCTCAAAATTAAAATTTCATTCATTAAGACACACTTTTGCTACTCAAGCAATAGAAAACAACATAGATTACAAGACTATTTCTGAAATACTCGGACATTCTTGCGTTAATACAACCTTAAATTTATACATACACCCAAATTTAGAATATAAGAAAAAATGTATGAATGTAATATTTGATGGAATAATAAATACAACTACAAATTATGATTAAATTTTTTAAAAAAATATAAACAAAAAAATAATAACACAAAACTGTAAAATATAGTAACATATCTTTTAAAATTACATCTTAAATCTATATTTTTCTTGATTCATCGGCACTTGAATTTCATAATAAAATATGTTATACTCATACTGTAATTATTTATAAAAAATAGGGAATAAAACTTCTATTTACATAAAAATTAGATAAATTCTTTCATCTTTTTTCTCATTTGAAATTATTTAATACAAATTATAATTTTTTGTCTTGGAAAATATTATTCTTTACTTAAAATTTAGTAAAAAATTAAGATAAAAGACTTCAATAAATATTTATCACATTGAAGTTTACATAAATGATTTGTTAAGTGAGGATGAATAATTATGAAATTAAATAAAGATATACGTATACGTATATTATATATTTTTATTTTGTATATGATTTATAGTCTTTTGTTAGATAAATATGATTACGTAGTAAAATATTTAACAAGTTTTATATTCATTTTATTCATATTTGTAAAATTTGTATTTGGACAATTGGACTTTTATGCAGAACGTTTCAGACTTAAGGATGTTTTTATAAATTTAGGAATCGACATAATTTTTTCCGTAATATTATATGCCTTTTGGAAACGTTTTGATATATTCTATATGTTTGGATTAATATTTGTGTTTCAAGTAATTTTTAGAAAGATTGTATGTTCAATTTATATGAAAAAGCAAAATGTATTAATATTTGGCTCAAATCATATAGAAAACAACATTCAGGAAGATATTATAAATACGCTTGACTACAATTACATCGGATATATTTCTAACAATAAAAGCAGAGCGACAAAATATCTGATTGGAAATTACAATGAAATGGAAACAATCATTGCTAAAAATAATGTTGATATTCTAGTAATTGTAAAAGATATAAAAAGTCCTGATTTCAAAAAATATTTAAAACGTATATTTGATTTAAAAATTAATGGACTAAAAATAATGAATTATGAAGAATTCAACGAAGATATCCAAAAAAAGATTGATATAAATCAAATAAATGAAGAATGGCTTTTGGAATCAAACGGATTTGATATTCTCAATAATGAAATGCAAAGAAACATAAAACGGGGAATGGATTTAATACTGGCATTAATTTTGATGGTTATTCTTTCTCCCCTTGCATTAATTACTGCGATAATTATTAAATTTGAATCTAAAGGGCCAGTTATATTTAAACAAACAAGAATAGGTGAAAATATGAAACCTTTCAGAGTCTATAAATTCAGAAGCATGAGGTTACATGATCCTAAGAAATATTCAAAATATACTCTAGATAACGATACAAGAGTTACAAAATTCGGAAAATTTATGAGAAAAACAAGAATTGATGAATTACCGCAACTTTGGAACATTCTAAAAGGTACAATGAGCTTCGTTGGCCCACGCCCGGAATGGGATATACTAGCAAAAGATTATGCAGAACAAATAAATTATTACAACCTGAGACATCTTATAAAACCTGGAATAACAGGTTGGGCCCAAGTAATGTTCCCATATGGTGAAAGTTTAGATGATGCAAGGAAAAAACTTGAATATGATTTATATTACTTAAAACATCAGGACTTGATATTGGATGTACTGATTGTTGCAAAAACGGCTAAGGCTGTTTTGTTTGGAAAAGGGAAATGAAAAACTTAAATGAGAGGAAAGAATGAAAAAAGAAATCCCCAAAATTTATTTATATCATTGTAATACAAAAGAAAAATGTGATAATTTTTTAAACAATACTTTAGAATTAATAGAATCTAATCATAAATATGATGATAATTGGCTAGGAAAAGGCATGTATTATTGGGATAACTTAGGAAATGCAAAATATTGGAAAAAAGATAAAATCAGAAAAAATCCAAATAATAAATTTGTAATAATAAAATCTTTTGTTTCGTTAAAAAAAGTATTAGACTTAACAGATGATGATATTGTCAATATAATAGAAGAAGTTTGGAAAAAATTAAATATTCAAGATGAAACAAATAAAGATTTAAAAAATAAAATGCCTATTGGAGCTAAATTAGATTTTATATATGAAAAAATAAGCGAAATTAAAACAAAATATAGTATTATAAAAATTATAGGTATAAATTATAAACCAAAAAATAATTTTTTTAATGAAATAAAAAATAACAAAATAAAACCAAGTTCTACAGTAAAAGTTATTTATAATGTTAAAGATAGTACCTGTATAATAAAGAAAGGGATGATTATAAATGAATAAGCAAGAAACATTGATTTTTTTTGATAAAATAATGAAAGAAATAGATGAAATGCCAATAGAAAAAAGAGAAAGATTAGGTAAAGAATTAAATAATTATGTATTAGAATATTATGCAAATAGAGTAATGGAAGAAATAACTTACAAAATTGGTAAAAAAATATATAAAGATGATAAAAGGAAGTATGAGATTGATAGTAACATTTTAGCAATTGCTTAAAAAGGAGAAAATTATGGAAGTCAAAAAAAGTAGTTTTCAATTTGAAAGGCCAATTTTGTTAAATTTAATATATAATGAAAATAATGAATTTGAATTAAAAGATGAGATTGAAATAAAAGTTGATCTAGAAACTAAGTTAGATATAAGAGAAGATGAAGCCAATGTTTATGTTATTTTGAAAACAATAGGTGATAATTTACCATTTTATATAAAAGTAGAAATGTATTCAAAATTTATTTGGGATAAAGAGATAGAAAATAAAAATTTACAAAGTGTATTAGAAACAAATGCGGCTTCAGTTTTAGTATCATATATAAGGAATATAGTGGCAAATGTAACTTCATCATCAAAATATTCTACGTGGCATATACCATTTTTAGATTTAAGAAAAGAAAAAAATAATTAAATGAAAGCAGGTATTTATAATGAAAGGAATTATTTTAGCTGGTGGTAGTGGAACTAGACTTTATCCATTAACAAAATCAATTTCAAAACAAATCATACCAATTTATGATAAACCTATGATTTATTATCCTTTATCTGTACTTATGCTTGCAAATATAAAGGATATTTTAATTATTTCCACACCTAGAGATTTACCTCTGTTCCAAGAACTTTTAGGAGATGGAAGCGATTTGGGTATATCTTTAAAATATAAAATACAAGAAAAGCCTAATGGACTTGCAGAAGCCTTTTTAATCGGCGAAGAATTTATTGGAAATGACAATGTAGCTTTAATTTTAGGAGATAACATATTTTACGGCAGTGGATTTACAGGTTTAGTTGAACAGGCTGCCAACTTAACAGAAGGAGCTACAATATTCGGTTATCCTGTAAAAGATCCCAGAGCTTATGGAGTTGTAGAATTTGATGAAAATGGGAAAGCCATTTCATTGGAGGAAAAACCAAAAGAACCTAAATCAAATTACGCAATACCGGGATTATACTTCTATGATAATACAGTTATCGAAAAAGCAAAAAATGTAAAACCATCCACAAGAGGTGAATTAGAAATTACAGCTGTGAACGAAATGTATCTATCTGAAGGAACATTAAATGTTAAAAATCTCGGGAGAGGTACAGCATGGTTAGATACAGGTACTCATGAATCTTTGTTAGAAGCAGCCAATTATGTGGAAGCTATTCAAAAGAGACAAGGTTTTTATATTGCCTGTCTTGAAGAAATAGCTTATCAAAAAGGGTGGATAAGTATAGAAAAATTGAACAAATTAGCTGAATCAATGATAAAAACAGCATATGGCCAATATTTAATTGATTTGATAAAATAAGGAGCGTTTGAAATTTTATGAATCAAGATAAAACAATAGAAATAGTAATGGCAACCTATAATGGAGAAAAATACATAAAAGAGCAAATTGAGTCAGTTATTAACCAAACTTATACAAATTGGAAGTTACTAATAAGAGATGATAATTCTAGAGATAAAACAATAGAAATAATAAAAGAATATGAAAAAAAAGATGCTAGAATTAGGCTTATAAAAGACAATAAAGGTAATTTAGGTTTTGCGAAAAATTTTGAAGAATTAATTAAAAATTCAAAAGAAGAATATATAATGTTTTCTGATCAAGATGACTATTGGTTAGAAAATAAATTAGAAGTTTATCATAACAGATTAAATAAACTTTCAGAAGATGACTTAAAAAAACCATTATTATTGCATTCAAATTCTTTTGTCTGTGATAAAAATTTAAATATTAAAAAGAATAATTTTATTGATTCTCGCTTAGCTTCTACTAAAAATAAAGGAGTGTGTTTTTTCTCCTATATTGTTCAAGGATCTACAATTATGATAAATAAAAAAACAAAAAATTTATGTATTCCTTTTATGAAAAAAGTAACATTACATGATAGGTATTTTCATTTAATGGTAGAATTCTTGGGAAATAGAATTTTTATAAATAAAAGTCTGATGAAATATAGACAACATAATAATAACGAAATAGGTGCAAAATCAAATATTATAAAAAAAATATTAACAAAAAGATATTTTGATGAAAATGATAGAGATTTAATTATTGAAATAAATGAAAAATATAAAAATAAGATATCTATAACACAATTAAAAAGAATTGAAAAATATTTAAAAATAACAGATAGAACGCAAAATAGATTTAAACGATTTTTTTTAAGTTTAGATTTTAGCATAACCTTAAAAAAAAGGTTTTTTCTTTTATTAAAGGGATAAAATTATTGTAAAAAATTAAGGAGAAAAAAGTGAAAAATATACAGGGTATATACAATTTTTTTAGATATATATTAAAACAGAGAAATTTAATTTTTTCTCTTTCTATAAATGATTTTAAACAAAAGTATTCAAAATCTTATTTGGGATTATTTTGGTCTTTTATTCAGCCAATAATAACAATAGGAGTGATGTGGTTCGTTTTTACTGTTGGATTTAGGGCAGGAGAAGCTGAACCAGGTATTCCCTATGTTTTATGGTTAACAGCTGGATTAATTCCTTGGTATTATTTTTCTGAAACATTTTTTTCTAGTGCAAATGTTCTTTTTGAGTACAGTTATATGTTAAGACAAATGATATTTAAAGCAGAAGTCTTACCATTAATAAAAATAATTTCAAATGTTTTCACTCATTTTTTTTTCATAATAATAGTGATAATCATTTCGTTAGTAAACAAATTCATGATTGATATATATTTTTTTCAAATAATATATTATATGTTTTGTTTATGTTTTTTATTAACAGGTTTATCTTGGTTTTTCAGTTCTTTAAAAGCATTTTTACCAGATATTGGAGAAATAATTACTGTAGTGGTTCAATTAGGATTTTGGGTAACACCAATACTATGGTCTGCTAAAATGCTTCCAAAAAAAATTCTTTGGTTATTTAAGCTAAATCCCATGTTTTACATTATACAAGGATATAGAGATACTTTTATATATAAAATTTGGTTTTGGGAAAAACCCTATTGGACAACAGAATTTTTCTTGATAACCATTTTTATTTTTTTTGCTGGGATTTTTGTTTTTAGAAAATTAAAGCCACATTTCAATGATGTGCTATAAATGGAGGATTTTTAAATGCAAGAAAAAGTAATTGAGCTCAAAAATATATCAAAGGTATATAAATTATATAAAAATAAACGAGATAGATTAAAGGAATCATTGTTCTTTTTTTCAAAAAAAAAGTATCATAGTGACTTTTACGCATTAGATAATATTAACTTGGAAGTAAGAAAAGGAGAAATTTTAGGATTAGTTGGTACAAATGGAGCAGGTAAATCGACACTTTTAAAAATTATAACAGGTGTTTTAACTCCTTCTTCTGGTAAAATAAACATAAACGGAAAAATATCAGCATTAATAGAATTAGGAGCAGGTTTTAATCCTGAATATACTGGAATAGAAAATATTGAATTATATGGAACTTTGATGGGATTACAAAAAGAAGAAATTGAATCTAAAAAAAAAGAAATTATTGATTTTGCAGATATTGGCGAATTTGTTTATCAACCTGTTAAAAATTATTCAAGCGGAATGTTTGCAAGGTTGGCTTTTTCAGTTGCAATAAATGTTGATCCCGAGATTTTGATAGTTGATGAAGCACTAAGTGTTGGTGATGTATTCTTTCAATTAAAATGTTACAAAAAATTTACTGAATTTACTGAAAAAGGAAAAACTATTTTATTTGTAACACATGATATGGGATCTGTATTAAAATATTGTAACAGAGCTATATTAATTGAAAAAGGGAAAAAAATCGAAGACTCAACTCCTAAAATAGTAATTGATAAGTACAAAAAAATAATGGTTGGAATAACAGAGGATGTAGAAAAAAATAAAGAAGTTGAAACAGTTCAAATAAATTCTGAAAAATTAGAAACCTTGAAAAATAATATGGAAATTAATAAAAATTTTACTGAATATGGAGAAATGGATGCTGAAATTATTGACTTTGCATTTGTGAATAAAGGCAATATTACTAATAATATGGAAAAAGGAGATGATGTTACCATAAAAATGAAAGTAAAATTTCATAAAGATGTAAAGGAACCAATTTTTGCTTTTACTATAAAAGATAGAAAAGGTACAGAACTTGTTGGAACTAATACTCAACTTGAAAAACTTTCATTTGGAATAGTTAAAGCTGGAGAAATTATAGAAGTTAATTTTTCACAGAAAATTTTTCTGCAAAGTGGTGAATATCTAATGTCGTATGGATGTACGGGATTTAAAAATGATAAATTTATTGTATACCATAGGCTGTACGATGTGTATAGAATTGTAATACTTTCCGATAAAGATACAATAGGTTTTTACGATATGAGAAGTATAGTTTCAGTAGATAGAATAAGAGGTTAATGTATGATAGAAAAAATAGGAAATGTAAAATTAAATTTGTCTTATTATAACGGAAAAGATGAGTACAGTGATGGTGATATTGAAAACGAGTTATTAGAAATTGCTAAAAATAATGATTCCTTTGAAGATGTAATCTATGAAAGTGACAAATGGCCATTAATTTATCATTTAAGTAAACAAAGACAAAATATTTTAGAATGGTATGACTTTAAAGGAAATGAAACATTACTTGAAGTTGGTGCTGGATGTGGAGCAATAACTGAGTTATTTTTAAAAAAATTAAAAAAAGTAGTTGCGATTGAAATCTCAAAAAAAAGATCATTAATAAATGCCAATAGAAATAAGAAATATAAAAATTTAGAAATTATGGTTGGAAATTTAAATGATATGGAAATATCAGAGAAATTTGATTACATAACATTAATTGGTGTATTAGAATATTCAAAAGGTTTCACAATATCTGAAACTCCCGAAATTACTTTCTTAAAAAATTTAAAGAAGTATCTAAAACCTAATGGAAAAATAATAATAGCTATTGAAAATAAATTTGGATTAAAATATTGGGCAGGAGCAAGAGAAGATCACACAGGAAAATATTTTAATGGTATACAAGGTTATTTAGATATTGAAACAGTAGCAACGTATTCAAAAACAGAATTAGAAGATATTTTAAAAAAAGTCGGCCTTGCAGATTTTGAATTTTATTATCCACTACCTGACTATAAAATGCCTGAAGTAATTTTTTCTGATAACTATCTTCCTAAAATTGGAGATCTTAGAAATTTGATACATAATTATGACATGTCAAGGTACATACTTTTTGATGAGGGTGTAGTTTATGATCAACTAATAAAAGATAAAAATTTTGAAAAATTTTCTAATTCATTCTTAGTAGTATCAAAAAACAAAAAAATAGAAGAAAAAAAGGAAATAGAAAAGGAAGTTAAAAAACATGAAGGTTATTTTTACAAAATATTCAGACGTTGGAAGGCAAAAAAAATATAGAATAAAAACTCAAATAATAGAAAAAAATGGTAAAAAGATTGTATTTAAAGAGGCTTTGAATACAGAAAGTCAACAACACATAACAAAAATGTATAAAAATGGTAAAAAACTTAAAAAAGCTGGATTCCCTCTAAAACTTGTAAAATCATGGATAAAAGATAAAAAAATTTTTTTTGATTATGTTGAAGGAACTTCTTTAGATGAACTTGCAATTGATATATTTTTTTCTTTTGGTAAAAAAAAATTATTTGAGAAATTAAAAGAAATTAAACCAATTATAGACAAAACTTGGAATTCTGAAATTGTTAATTTAGATATGACATTGGATAATATGATACAGTCAGAAACAGGAGAAATATTTGTAATTGATTACGAATGGATATATGAAGGTAAAATAGAAAAAAATTTCTTATTTTATAGATTATTATCAATTTTTTATCATCGATATGGTATTTATTTTTATTACAAATTTTCTTTTGACGAGATGTTAAAAGAATTCTTTGATGAATCCTTAATAGAAGAAATGAAAAAATTAAATGAAAATTTTTATTCTGAGCGTTTAGAAACAGTTAATATAAATCAAAAAGAACATAAACCATTAGAAAAAGTAGAATATTTAGAATTATTTTTTGATAATGGGGATGTAACACAATATTATTTTGACTATACAAATGAAATTAGTATTAATATATCCATTCCAAAAGGAGTTAAAGTTATAAGGATAGATCCAAAAAATATGGCATTAAATATGAAGATAACAAATAAATCTTTTATAAATAAAAATAATGAAAAAAGAATCTTAGGTTGTTCAACTAATGCAGTTTACAATGATGAAGAAAATTATATTTTTACAACAG
The DNA here is from genome assembly GCF_000482505.1 of Leptotrichia trevisanii DSM 22070. Classification (NCBI taxonomy): domain Bacteria; kingdom Fusobacteriati; phylum Fusobacteriota; class Fusobacteriia; order Fusobacteriales; family Leptotrichiaceae; genus Leptotrichia; species Leptotrichia trevisanii. Next base: position 14,225 of record NZ_KI519448.1, on the reverse strand, counting down.
AAGATCCTCAAATATATTTTGATGGACTTTCAGAAGGAACAGTATTTTTTTCTTTCAAACAAGTAAAATTAGGAGATATATTAGATAATAAAAAAATAATAATAGAATAATTTTAGGTGGTGAGAAAAATAGATGCTACAATAGTAATTCCTGTAAAAAACGGAGGAAATGTATTAAAAATTTTATTAAATAAAATTTTTTCTCAAAAAACAACATTAGAGTACGAAATTATTGTTGTTGACTCTGGTTCAAAAGATAATTCGTTAGAAATAATAAAAAAATATCCGAAAATTAAATTATATGAAATAAAACCAGAAGAGTTTAACCATGGCTTAACAAGAAATTTTGGTGCTTCTAAAGGAACAGGAGAATTTATAGTTTTTTTGACTCAGGATGCAATACCTGCTAGTGACTTTTGGCTAGATAATTTAGTTAGTTCCTGTAAATTAAAAGAAAATATTGCTGGAGCATTTGGAAAGCATTTGCCTTATCCTGATTGCAATATTTTAGATAAAAGGGATTTATTTTTTCACTTCGAAAATTTTGGAAAATGTACAACTTTCCAAAAAATAGAAGATAAGGAAAAATATAACAATGATATTGTCTATGTCCAGTGGTTAAGTTTCTTTTCTGACAATAATTCATGTTTAAAAAGAAAAGTTTGGGAAAAAATACCGTATGACAATGTAACATTTGCGGAAGATCAAATATGGGCAAAAAAAATTATAGAACTAGGATATACCAAAGTTTATGCTCCATATGCACCTGTTTATCATTCACATAATTACGAATTAAAAGAATATGGAAAAAGATATTATGACAATTTTAAAGGAGTTTACAATGTCTACAATCATGGATACATACATAAGAAATATCTAGTTTATTTATATACTTTAAATTCTTATCTTAGTGATAAAAAGTATATAAAAACTTTAAACCTTGAAAAAAAAGAAGAAAAAAAATGGAAAAAATATTCTCTAATACGTAATTATTATAAATACCTAGGAGCATATTTAGCAACAAAATATGTAATGTCAGATGAAAAAACAAAAAAAGAATTAGATAAAAAATACTCACAACAAAAAAAACAGAGAGAGAGTTGATATTATTATGATAATGAAAATATTGAAAATTTATAAGAATGAAGGAATAAAAGGCGTTATGCATCGAATAAGAAATAGAATTCATTCTCAAAAAGAAACTAATATTCAAAAAAATAACATAAATGAATTTTATAGTTTTATAGAAAATTGTGTAAAAGATGAAAAAGAAGAGTTTAACTTAGAAAATACCAACATAATTATAAACTGGGTTTTGCCTCCTTTTGGCCCTGGATCAGGAGGACACATAAATATTATGCGTTTTATAAATTATCTTGAGAAAAAAGGAATTTCAAATAGGATTTATTTATATGCGAGATTTGGTGGAGAAACACAAGAAAGTTTGAAACAATTTGCAATAGATTATTATGATTTAAATCAGAATTCTAATACAGAATTCTATCCTCATACTGATTATATGGACTATTCTCATATCACAATCGCCTCTTCATGGGAATCGGCCTATTTTGTTAGAAGTTTTGGAAAAACTAAACATAAAGTGTATTTTGTACAAGACTTTGAACCTGAATTTTTCCCAAAAAGTAGTAGTTACTTTTTTGCTGAAAATACGTATAAATTTGGATTTGTTGGAATAACTGCTGGAAGCTGGCTTTCAAAAAAATTAAGTAAAGATTATAAGATGGAATGCTATGATTATGGATTCTCTTATGATAAAGAATTATACAAGCCTTTACCTAAAAAAAATGATGGAATAGTAAGAATTGGTTTATATGCTAGATACCATACGCCAAGAAGATTATTTGAATTATATGTACTGGCATTAAATATTTTTTATAAAAAATGTCAAAAGAATAACATAAAAGTAGAAATATCCTTTTTAGGACAAGATGTTTCACATATTAATTTCCCTTATCCTGTAAATAATTTGGGAACAATGAAAATAAAAGATATACCAAAAGTTTGTGCGGAAAATGATATATTTTTAGTACCTTCAGGAACAAATTTATCTTTAGTTCCGTTAGAAGTAATGGCATGTAAAACGTTAGCAGTATCAAATAGAGGAGAGAATGCAGAATGGTTACTAAATGATGAAAATTCAATATTGACAGACGCAGATCCTATTGACATAGCTGAAAAATTATATGAAGTTACAATAAATAAAGAAAAACGTGAAAAAATAGCAGAACAAGGCTATAATTTTGCAATAAAAACTTCTTGGGAAGAATCAGGAGAAAAAGTTTATAAAGTAATAAAAAATATTTTAGAAAAGAAGGAGGAAAAGTAAAAATATATGAAAGATAAGATTCTTGTTTTCATACCTATGTATAATTGTGAAAAGCAAATTGGAAGAGTAATAGATCAACTTGTAGGTGAAATTAAGCCTTATATTAGTGAAGCAATAATTGTAAATAATCGTAGTACTGATAATGGAGAACAGGTAGTATTAGAAAAATTAAAAAATTTAAATACAGATTTATCTATAAAATTGCTAAGAAACAACGAAAATTATGGTTTAGGTGGCTCTCATAAAGTTGCTTTTAAATACGCAATTGAAAATAATTTTGATTATATTATAGTATTACATGGAGATGATCAAGGAAATATTGCTGATTTTATACCTTTACTAAAAAATCAAACTCATAAAAAATATGATTGTTGTTTAGGTGCAAGATTTATGAAAGGCTCGAAATTAATAGGGTATTCTCCAATAAGAATTTGGGGGAATTATGGATTTAATTGGTTATTTTCTATGGTTGCCAGAGAAAAGGTGTATGATTTAGGTTCAGGATTAAACTTGTATTCTGTTGAAAGTTTAAAAAATGAATATTATATTAAGTTTCCAGATACTTTATATTTTAATGATTGTATGATCTTGGCATATTGTTATTATAAACAAAAAATGCTATTTCATCCTATTTCTTGGAGAGAAGAAGATCAAATATCCAATAATAAAATTATTAAATTTTCAATTTCGTTATTAAAAATGTTAGGAAATTATATGAAAAATAAACGAAAGTATCTCGAATCTGAAATGAGAGAAAAAATTATTAATGATTATAAAGCTGAATGTATATATAAAATAAATTAGGAGGATAAATTTTATGAAAATATTAGTAACAGGAGCAGCTGGATTTATTGGTTCACAGCTTGCTTACAGATTATGGAAAAATGGAGATGAACTTATACTTATAGATAATTTTTCTTATGGAAAGGAAGATAATCTTATTTTTTCAGATCATGATTTTAGAAATGAAATAATTAGAATGGATATTCGAGATAGAGAGGGTATAGAATCATTATTAAAAAATGGAGATGTAGATTATGTTTATAATATCGCAGGAATAGCACCACTTCCAGATTGTCAGTCTAATCCACAAGAAGCAATAGATGTTAATACAACTGGTTTTGTAAATATACTGGAAAATAGTAGAAAATTTGGAGTAAAAAAAGTAATTCAGGCAAGTACAAATGCAATTTATGAAAATGATAAAAATTTTCCAACTAAAGAAGATAAATTTGAACTTCCTACGTTAATTTATCCAAATACAAAATATGTTGCAGAAAGATTTGCTCAGTCTTTTTGTGATACTTATGGAATGAATGTTACTTGTATTCGTTTTGCAAATGTTTATGGGCCTCATATAGATTGTCTAAGAAAACAGCCACCTTTCGTTGCTTATATGATTAGAGAGTTGTATTATAATAGAACACCAGTTTTCCATTCAGATGGAACTCAACGGAGGGATTATATATATGTAGATGATCTTATAGATTTAGCAATAGCTGTTCAAAAAGGAGAAGGATTTGATTGTGTAAATTGTTCTTCATTGACAAATTATTCTGTAAATGAAATGTATGAAATTGCATCTAAAATAATGGGAAAAAATATTAAAGCAGAATATGCTGATGATGCTCATTATTGGGAAAAATACCCTGAGCTTTATGAAGGTTTTTATAAAATAAAAGATTCCATCTTAAAAGAAGAAATTAATAAATATTCACTTTGTGATAATACCTATGCTAAAACTAAATACAATTGGGAACCAAAAGTGGATATTACTGAAGGACTTAAACGTGTGATAGAAAATGAATGTGAATTATTAAGTCAATTAGATAAAATATAAGGAGATTTAAAAATGTCAAAAATAAATTTAATAATGCCTATGGCTGGAGGAGGAACAAGATTTAAAAAAGAAGGAATAATGTTGCCTAAACCATTAATAGAACTAGATGGACGTCCTTTTTTCTTTTGGGCAACACAATCAATTACAAAATTTATTGATATTGATAACTTGATTTTTGTAATATTAAAAGAGCATGTTGAAAATTATAATATAGATAAAGAAATTTTGAAGTATTATCCAAATGCAAAGTTACAAGTTATTGATGAGGTTTTAAATGGAGCTGTTTTAACGTGTTTAGAAGGAGTTAAATTAGTTGATAATGATAATCCTATTCTGTTTAATGATTGTGATCACGCTTTTTTGTGTGACTCATTCTATGAATTTTGTAAAAATAAAAATTTTAAGGACATTGATGGAGCTTTATTAACATTTAAATCTGATGATCCAAGATATAGTTATGTTGCTCTTGACGAAAATGATAATGTAATTCAGACGATGGAAAAAAAGGTTATAAGTGATAAAGCGATATGTGGAGCTTATTATTTTAAAAATAAAGATATTTTTAAAACTTCCACGGAAGAATATTTAGATAATTGTAATTATGAGGAATATTTTGTTAGTGGTATTTATAACATTATGTCTAATCATAATAAAATAATAAAATATTTTTTAACTGATTTGCATGTATCTTTCGGAACACCAGAAGAATACGAAGAAGCTAAAAAATATAATTTTAATAATCTATTGTAAAGGAGATTTATATTAATGAATATAGTTTTATTAGTAGCTTCTATTTTTCTGCTTTGTATTGCTCAAATGATAAAAATTTTAAGATGGAGATTATTCATCGAAGTCTATGAAGAACCACGAAACAGAAATTTAGTTCAAGCACTAGCTTTTGGTAACCTAGTAAATTTATTCCTGCCATTTAGAATATTTGGTGAAATATTTAGAGTAATTTATTCTGGAAAAGAAATGAAAAATAAATATGCTTTTTCATTGTCAACTGTCATTGTTGATCGTATCCTAGATGTTATTTCTGTTGGAATAATTTTTTCCATATTTTATATTTTAAAAATTCCAAATAAAACAATAGAAAAAAATTTAATATTTTATATATTATTTTCATTAATTATAATAATTGTTATAACTATTGTTTACGGACTGAAAAAATATGTTAAAGCTATTTCACTTAAAATAGCTTCATTATTTAATGAGAATATTGAACTTAATTTTTTAAAATTCATGTGGTCTTTAATATGGAATTTTAAAGATATATTTTCTAAAATTAACAAAATAAAAATTATAACTTTAACAGTTATGATGTGGGGATTTTATGCAATATCTTATTCTTTATTTTCTTTATTCTTAATCACCATAGGCTATCATTTTAATCTAGTTGACATATTTATATTACTTTTTTCCAATGATACATATGGATTAAATTCAATTATAAAACAAATACCGTTTATATTTTATATATATATGTTTAGTTCTATTTTAATAATGTTATTTATTTCAAAATTTATTAAAATAAAAATACCATCTAGAATTATAAATTCAAGAGAAGAAGAATATTTAAACTTATTACCAAATCAAAATAATAAAGAAAGATTACAATTTTTGGAAAAATATTTTCTTGATAAAGATAAGTCTTATATTGAAAATTATTTGAAAATTAATCAAAATATTACTATAATTAGAGATTTTTCGGCAGGTTCTAATGCAACAACAATGCTTTGCATGAAAGATGACAAAATGTTTTACAGAAAATATGCTTTTGAAGATAAAGATAAATTATATGATCAAATAGTTTGGATAGAAATGAATAAAAAACTTGGATTACCATTACCAAATATTGTAAGTCAAGAAAAAACTGATAAATATTGTTATTATGATATGCCTTACAATCCAAATGCAATGGTGTTATTTGAGTATTCCCATTCTATGCCTTATGAAAATGGATGGAATATAATGAAAAAAGCATTGGAAAAATTAAGCGAAACTGTTTATACTCAAAATATCAGAAAAGCAGACAAAGAAACTATATATAAATATGTAGATTCAAAAGTTACTTCTAATATCGAGAAAATTTTTGAATCTAAAATAATAAAAAAATTGTCAAAATATGATGAAATATTTATTAATGGTAGAGCATATAAAAATTTATCTTACTATTTAAAATATTTGTCAAAAGATTATTTATATAATATATTTAAAAATGATATGTATTCCGATTTACATGGAGATTTAACTATTGAAAATATAGTATGTGTTAGAAATATTGCTAAAGATGATTTTTATATAATTGATCCTAATACAGGGAATGTTCATGATTCTGCTAATCTGGACTATGGGAAATTATTACAGTCAATTCATGGTGGATATGAATTTATGATGAAAACTTATGATGTAAGTCTTGAAGAAAATAAAATCAATTTTCTTTTTACTAAATCGCATACTTATGTGTATTTTTATGAAAAATTAAATGAATATATGAATTCCCAATTTAGTAGAGAACAAGTAAAAAGTATTTATTTTCATGAAATAATACACTGGTTAAGATTAATGCCTTATAAAATAAGAAAAGATAGTGATAGAGTGTTAATATTCTATTCAGGTTTATTAATGGTATTAAACGATGTTATAGAAATGTATGGTGATGACAATGAAAAAGAATAAACTAATTTTATGCGATTTGGATGGTACTTTATTTGATACTACAAAAGTAAACTATTATTCTTATAAAGAAGCATTAAACGAAATAAACTATGATATGGATTATGACTTTTTTATAAAAGAGTGTTATGGAAAACACTATAAAGGATTTCTTCCTAAAATAGGATTGAATGAAAATGAAATGGAAATTGTTCATAAAATTAAGAAAAATACATATAGTAAACATTTAAACACTGCAAAAATTAACACTCATTTATTTAACATACTTGAGTTTTCTAAAAATGAATATTATATTGCATTGGTAACAACTGCTTCCAAAGAAAATAGCGAACAAATTCTTAATTTTTTTAATAAAAAAGAATTATTTGATTTAATTATCGCAGCAGAAGATGTTGAAAATAAAAAACCAAATCCAGAAGGTTTTATTAAAGCAATGAATTATTTTAGTATAGAACCTGAAGATACTTTAATTTTTGAAGACTCAGATGTTGGTATAGAAGCAGCTATTAAAAGCAAGGCAAATATTTTTAAAATTGAAAGATTTTAGAATACATAAACTTATTTAAAATAAAATGAAAGGGTAATTTATGAACAATATAACAAAAATAAAATACCTAATAAGAAATTTCTTTACAGAATACAAAGCCTTATTAATAGGTACTCTTGTATCAGGGATATTTTTAATTATTTTGGGATTTTATGCACAAAATAGATTTGAAACATATAAAGATCTAATTGTAGGAAATCCAGCAATAATGGGTACAAATGAATCGGGAGAAACTTTCTCCTTTTGGATTTCACTCTTTTTAGGTTTAATTACAATGTTTTTTTATTGTATAAAAAAGCAAAAGAAAATTTTTCACTATAAAGAAGATGAACAACAAAATATTGATTTTATTGGAGTTGGAATTTTCTTAATTCCAATATTATTAAGTTTAATAATAAAACAAGAAGTAAATATTTTTTATTTGATTGTTGGAATTTTATATTTTTCCCTTTCTTTTTTTATAAAAAAAACAAATGAAAAAAAAGAAATGTTATTATTAATCTTTTCTATTTATATTTTTTCTTTAACTATTAAAGCAGTTTTAGATAAATTATTTAAAGGAACTATTATAATTTCGCAAGATATGATTTATCCTGTTTCCATTATAATAGTTGGGATAACAATCTATTATTTAAAAAAGAAGAATTTTAAAAATATTAGAATATTAATAATGAAATTTCAAATATTTACACCATTACTATTACTAACCTCATTAACAAATAGATATATCGTAAATGGTGATAGATATAAAATAAGATATCCACAAAATTATGTCTTACTTATCTATTCCCTTATTATTATTTTAATAATTTTTAATTTTTTTCAATACATGAAAAGAAAAAATGAAAAACATAGTTCAAGTATTTTTTTATCAACAGTTATCCTGATGTTTATAATTCATCATTATGTAACGCCTCTATTTTTTAGTTCTGGTGACTTATGGCATAGAGGAGAAGAAATGATAACATGGCATCAATTAATAGATAAAAAGTTAATGCTCTATAAAAATTATTCAGGAACTTCTGGACTTTATGCCTTAGTGTTAGGATTTTTTCAAAATATTATTTTACAAGGTAAAAGTTTTGATTATTTACCTGCACTATCACTAACAAATATTTTTTGGTGTGTTTTATTTGGAGCTTTAGTTTATTTAGTTACAAATGAAAAATTGGCATTATTAATTTCATTAATCACTTTTTTGCCTGAATACAATAGAGTTTACATGATTGCAATTTGTCTTTTAGTTTTATCAAATGCAAAAATAGTAAAAAATAGAATTTATTGGCTCCAACTATACCTTCTGTTATCAATACTATCTGTCTTTCATTATCCATTAAATGGTATTGCAGCAACATTGGGTGGAGCACCATTTGCATTTATACAACTATATCTTGTATTGAAGGAAAAAGATTTTACAACAATTTGGAAGAAAAAAACTTTTTGGTTTTTAAATTTACTACTAATTTATCCAGTTATCTGGACTCTAAAATATGCCTTAAAGTTAGTTCAAGCTATGTCATTACTTTCTTCACAATCATTGCTTGCTGATGGAATAACACTATGGACTAATCAATATACAGTTCCTCCACAATGGTTTATGAAGTATATCTTAAATCATGATTTAAGAATTATGTTATGGACTATCTTTGTGTTTTTACTTGCTATTTCATTTTTATTTACTTTCTTGTACTATTTATATCTTTATCTTTATAATAGTAAATTTAAAATATCTAGCCTTAAAGAAAGAGGTTTCTTTTTATTATCATTTGCATGTATAGCTCTACCTATAAACTATACATATACAACAATGAGAGTCGATTATACCGAAGGAACTTCACGTTTAACAGGTATCTTTATTGTTTTTACAGTATTTAATATGTTAATTTTCTTATTTCAATATGGAGATAAAATATTAGGAAGAAATCTTAAAATAATTACTTTTTCTTTTTTTATAACTTTAATATTATTAATGCAGGTACGAGAGGTTCCTCTAAGAGAATCTAGAAATTTAATGGAATTCCAACAAACAGGAGAAGAAGTTAAAATTCTAAAAAATGAATATGAACTGCCTGATGATTTAGTTCTTGTTGATGAAAAAGAAGAAGGATTACACAAGTTGGGTAAAGGATTTATTAGAGAATCAGATATGCAATATTTAAAAACATATAAAGAAATGGCAGATAAACTTTTAAAACCTAATGAAGTATTTTGGCCAACAATGAATAGAGAACTACTTTTTATATTTGATAATAAGGTTCCAGCTAAAATAGACAGTCCACATTTAACTAAAACTTTGAAAGTATCAAAAAATAATTTAGAATCTATAGAACAAAAACCTATTTTTTTAACAGAAGTAAGAGGTTATGATAGTTATTATACTTTTAAATGGATAATAGATAATGGATATGTTATGTATAAATACAAAGGAATTGACTTTTGGATAAGACCTGATAGATATCAAGAAATTTTTGGGAATATCAATGTTGGGAAAAAACACATGGTTGATAATCACCCTAGTCAAGACATTCAAAAAATTGCATTCTCATTTGGAAATTCAATGCATACATTAAATAATCTCTTTATAAATAAAAAAGAATTCAATTTAAATAATATTACTATAACAGGTAATCAAGTACAGGTATTATCAAACTCAAAAATAAAAATAATGTATAAAACAGATCCATATATTATATTGAAATTTCCAGAAAAAATAAAAGGAACTGATTTTGATTTTATATACTTAGAATTAAAATCTAACTATTCAGATAAGAAACAAAGAAGAGTTCAATTATTTTGGGATGGTGATGGTATACCATTTAATGAAAATAGAACAATGTGGTTAGATGATGTAAATGGAAAAATGTTAATTCCGATAGGTTCACATCCAGGATGGTTATTTTCGACAATATCTAGATTACGAATTGATTTTGAAAAAGTAAAAGTTGGAACAGAAATTGAAGTAAAAAGCATAAAATTCTTAAAACTTAATGTTGATAGAAAAGAATAGTAACCTATTATGTAATTGTAATAATCTAAAATTAAAATAAAAATGATTTCATAATTGTTTAGTTTGAAAATGAAGAATGGGGCTGTCTCATAAAGTAAATAAAATTACTAAATCATAAATTTTATATATTTTACTATATTTATAAAATCAATAAAAATAATATCTGTTGATTTTTAAAAATATATAACATTTATGTTAGTGAAATTATTTTTGGCTTATGAAACACCCTCGTTTTTCTAATTTTATAAAAAAGGAGTAATTAGATGACTGAGTATCACAATAAAATGCAACAAATTAAAAATTTTTTTACTATATTTAGTCCTTTAATAAATGGAATAATCACTACAAGTGTTTCTTTAGCAATTTTAGGACCATATATGGCTTCTAAACATCAAATTTATAGTGATATTATTCTGGAAATGACAGCTCTTTCTGGTACAAATAAATCAGGAGAAATTTTCAATTTTTGGTTGTCCATGCTTTTAGGAATATTAACCATAATAATAAGCGTATATTTAAAAAAAGAGAAACTGAGAAATATCCTAAACCAGAAAATAAATGATTCTGAAACTTTTAACTTTCCAGAAATAAGAATTATTTTTATCCCTATTATTCTATTCTTTTTTATAACTCAAAAAATACTTAACTTTTATCTATTCATAGGAATACTTTATCTATTTTTTTATAATTTTATTCCTAAAAAAATTAAAAAATATAAATTATTACTACTAATGTTTTGCATATATTTTTTTGTTATAGTTTTAAAAGTAATATTAGGTATTTTAATACCTCAATATGAAATAATTTCTCAAAAAAATATTTATTTAATAATAATAGCTTTTTTTTCTTTGTTCTTTTATTTTTTGAAAAGAAAAAAATTTAAAGACCTAAATAAAATTATATTATTATTACAAATACCAATACCTGTAATATTATTAATTTATCTTTCTAATAAGTACCTAATAAACAATACTGAGATTTACAAACTATCTTACCCTAAACAATATATTGTATTAATATTATTATTAACTATTGTATTAACAATAATGAATTTTTTTCATTATCAAAATTACATAAAACAAAACAAAAAAAGTTCTTTAGTAATGCTTTCCACTATTATTATAATATTTATAATTCACCATCATGTAACACCAATGTACTATCATTCTGGAGATTTTTGGCATTGGGGTGAAGAAGTAATGCCTTGGCAAGAACTAATAAATAAACATCTAAGTTTATATAGCGACTATTCTGGAACTTCAGGATTATATGGACTTGTTTTAGGTTTTTTTCAGAATTTGATATTTCATGGTGTAAGTTTTTCATATTTACCTTCATTGGTAGTTACTAATATTTTTTGGGTTAGCCTATATGGTATCTTATGTTATCTTCTTTTAGGTGGAAATTTTTCTTTTGTAATTGCACTATTAACTTTTTTACCTGAATACAATAGAATAAATGTATTTATTATTTTAGTTCTACTTCTTTCAAATCATAATTTAATAATAAAACGTATTCAATGGTTGCAATTATATATTTTAATTTCTATAATATCTGTATTCTATTACCCATTAAATGGAGTAGCAGGTATTTTAGGTGCATTACCTTTTTCAATAATTCAAATTTATTTAATATATAAAGAAAAATTATATTTAAAAATATTGAAAAACAAGTTATTTTGGATATTAAATATTTTATTAATATATCCCATTATTTTGGTGATAAAATATGGAATAAAACTAATAAAAATGATTATATTGCTTTCTTCACAAACAAAACTTGCTGATGGAATAACTGCTTATGGGCAATCAATTCCTCCTTCTTGGTTTATGGTATTTATTTCAAATCCTAATTTAAGAAATACTTTTTGGTATATTTTTATTTTTCTAATAATGATTTCTATTATTTTAACATTTTTATATTTTTTCTTCTTATATATGTTGAAAAAAGGAAAAATATTAAATAAATTTAAAAAACCTGAATTTTTTATTTTAACATTCTTTCTTATAGCAGTACCAATAAACTATACTTTTACAACAATTAGAATTGATAGTGTGGGACTTTTTGGAAGAACAACTGCTACAATGATGGTTGCAATAACATTTGGACTATTGGTATTCTTATATAAATACGGACACAAAATTTTAAATAAAAATATAAAAATAATATTATTATCTTTTTGTATAACTCTAGTACTTTTATTACAAGATCGCCCTCCAACAGGACCAGATATTAGAAATTTAGTGACTCCTTTAACATTAGGAGAAGAGATAAAAAATATAAAAAAAATTTACGAATTAAATGATGTTATCTACATTGACGGAAAGAAAGAAGGTATTAATAAATTAGGAAAAGGATTTATAAGTAAAGAGAAATTTGAATATTTAAAAACATATAAGGAAGTAAAAGAAAAACTAGTAAAATCTAATGAATATATTTGGCCTTTATGGGATAGGGAATTAGTTAGCATTTTTAACTCTAATATACCTGTAAAAATAGACAGTCCTTACCTAACAAAAAGTTTACAATCATCAAAGGAAAATTTAGCATCTATGAAAGAAAAGCCTATACTCATAACTAATTTATTAAACTATCAAAGTTATTATACATACAGGTGGATAATAGATAATGGATATATTATGTACCAACATAATAATATTGATTTTTGGATAAGACCTGATAGATATCAAGAAATTTTTGGTAACATTGAAGAAGCAAAAAATAATATGTTAAATATATTTCCTAGTCAAGAAATAGCAAAAATACCTTATTCCTTAGGTAATTCTATAAATAGTTTAAATAAAATATTCAATAAAGAAAAAAATTTAAATTTAGATAAAATGAATATAGAATATAATCAAATTAACAAAATAGATAAAAATACTTTTCAAGTAAATAACAACTTAAATTCTTTCTTTACTATAAATTTATCTGAAAATATTAATGGTAAAGAATTCGATTTTATTTACCTAGAATTATCATCAAATAAATCTAACAATGAATTAAAAGATAAAAAAATACAATTATCTTGGAGTACTAACAAATATCCTTTTAACGAAAACAGAAGCATAAAATTTGATTATGGAAATGGTAAATTTTTAATACCAGTTGGAATACATCCCGCTTGGTTAAATTTAAGCATAAATAAAATTCGATTTGATTTTAAAAATTTTGAAAATAAAATTGACTTTAAAATAAAAAAAATTAAATTTTTAAAGTTAAATTTAGATAGAAATTACTAGATACTATAAACAATTATAATTTATTATAAATAATAGGCGATTGTAAAAGTAATAATATAAAAACTCAATAAATACAGTGTTTTTATCTAAAATATTAAAATTTTATAGCAAAAATACTGGAGAAAAATAGTAAAAATTAGAACTGCAAAAACATTGTAATTATTAGAAATTTTAGACTTTTACAAATGATTATTATAAATAAAAGAAGGAGAAAAATTAAATGTTTAAGGCTGTTGTAACTGATTTAGATGGTACACTTTTAAATGCAGAGCATAAAGTAAGTGAATTTACTAGGGAAACTGTAAAATTACTGCTAAAAAAAGGGATTAAGTTTTACATTGCGACTGGAAGAAATTATTTAGGGGCAAAGGAGGCTATGGATGAACTTGGTGTACAAATTCCACTAATTACTTCACATGGCTCTGTTGCTTTTGATGAAAATGGGAATGAGATTTTTTCAAATAAGCTGAAAAGAGAATACTTGGATAAAGTTCTGAATATTGATTACAAGTCATTTGGGAAAGATATTATTATAACTGGATATGCTGGGCCAAACTGGTTTGT